>CAMDXE010000136.1 GCA_945878925.1 Chitinophaga pinensis | reverse complement strand
GTTATTTGTTAGTAACCGCGAAAGATTTAAACAAATATTAAAGCCCAATAGCATCGCTATTTTTACCAGCAATTACGAGTATGTTCTTAATGGCGACGCCACACATACTTTTAAACAAAACTCAAACTTATTTTGGCTATGTGGTGTTGACCAGGAAGACAGTGTTTTAATTATTTACCCCGATTGCGCCGTCGAAGAATTTAGAGAAGCCTTGTTTCTTAAACAAACCAATGAAAAAATAGCGATTTGGGAAGGCTACAAGTACACAAAAGAACATGCTACTGAGGTATCAGGAATTGAAAACATACATTGGAATGAAAACCTTTTGGATACCCTAAGACCTATAATTAATATGGCTAAATCCATTTATTTGCCCTTAAATGAGAATGACCGTTTTGCTTATAAATCGCCTTATAATGAATTGGACTTTGTAAATGAAGTAAAAAATAGATTTCCACTGCACCATTTCGAGCGCAGTTCGACACATTTGCAACGTTTGCGAAGTGTAAAATCATCGGCCGAAGTTGATATAACTCGCCAAGCCATTGGTATTTCAAAAAAAGGGTTTGAGCGTTTACTTAAATTTACCAAACCTGGCATTTGGGAGTACGAAGTTGAAGCCGAACTCATTCATGAATATTTAAGAAATCGAGGAACTGGGCATTCGTTCCATCCAATTATAGCCAGCGGTGAATCGGCATGCGTATTGCATTATGTCGAAAACAACAGAATTTGCAAAGATGGAGATTTGATGCTTGTGGATTGCGGCGTAGATTATGCTAATTACGCCTCTGATATGACTCGCGTTATTCCGGTAAATGGAAAATTTACGCCTCGTCAGAAAGATGTTTATAATGCCGTTTTAAGGGTTATGCGTGCAGCAAGCAAACTATTGGTACCTGGCACTATGCTCATGGATTACCATAAAATTGTTGGAAAAGAATTGATGGAGAAAGAATTGGTTGACTTAGGCTTGATCACCATGGACGACATTAAAAATGAAGACCCAAAATGGCCGGCTTATAAAAAATACTTTATGCACGGCACCTCTCACTTTTTGGGTATTGATGTACATGATGTTGGAATGCGATATGAACCGATGCAAGTGGGCAATTTATTTACTTGCGAACCTGGAATTTATATCAAAGAAGAGGGCATTGGTATACGCATCGAAAACAACCTTTTGATTACCAATTCTGGCCCCCTTGATCTTATGGATGAAATTAGTATGCCTATTGAGGTTGATGAAATTGAAGAGTTAATGAATAAATAATTAAGGAAACAATATTATAAAATTCACTTAGGGTTTTAAAAAGTCAATATCCATACTTATCGCCCCATCTCTGTTTCAAATATTTCCTTAATTCTTCTTCCCTCTGATTTTTTCCAGGATTGTAAATAAGCTTGCCGCTCAGCGATTCTGGCAAAAATTCTAAGTCCACAAAACTATTGTCATATTGGTGAGCATATTTATAGTCTTTGCCATAGTCCATGTTTTTCATCAGTTTGGTTGGGGCGTTTCGCAAATGCAGTGGAACAGGCTGATCGCCAGTTTTATTTACCAAAGCCATAGCCGTTTCGATAGCCATATACGAGGCATTGCTTTTGGCCGAAGTTGCTAAATATATAGCCGTTTGGCTCAATATTATTCTAGCCTCTGGCATGCCAATCATCTGAATAGCCTGAAAACATTGCGTAGCCATTAGTAATGCATTTGGATTGGCGTTGCCAATATCTTCGCTCGATAGTATGAGCATTCGACGCGCAATAAATTTTATATCCTCACCCCCATCCAACATTCGTGCCAGCCAATACACGGCACCATTCGGGTCGCTACCTCTTAAACTTTTAATAAAAGCCGAAATAATATCGTAATGCTGTTCGCCCGATTTATCATACAAAGCCATCTTTTGTTGCAATACCATCTCCACGTCTTTATTGGTAAGGCTTACTTTTCCATTTTTCAAAGTAGTTTGCACCACCAAATCAAAAAGATTTAAAAGTTTTCGCCCGTCACCACCGGTAAATCGAAACAAGGCCTCCTTTTCTTTAATATCAATCGTTATCGATTGCAGAAACGCATCCTTTTCAATGGCCCGATTTAAAATTTTATCTAAATGTTGCTCTTCAAACGCTTTAAGAACATATACCTGACATCGGCTAAGCAAAGCGCCAATCACCTCGAAACTTGGATTTTCGGTGGTCGCTCCTATGAGGGTAATAATGCCTTTTTCGACCGCTCCCAATAAAGCATCCTGTTGAGATTTATTAAACCTATGAATCTCGTCGATAAACAGCAATGCACCGCCTTGTTCCTTAGCTGCCTCTATCACATCCCTCAAGTCTTTAACCCCCGAACTTATGGCGCTTAAACTGTAATAAGGCATTTGCCAACTCTGTGAAAGCAATTGAGCTAAAGTGGTTTTTCCTACGCCGGGCGGTCCCCAAAAAATCAAACTACGGGCCGTATGGGTTTCGGCCAATTTTTGAATCGGTTTCCCCTGGCCAAGCAAATGTTCCTGCCCAATGAATTCGTCAAGAGTCGTTGGCCTTACCCTTTCGGCTAAGGGGATATTTGAGGAAAGGGTCTCCATATTTTTATTTTAAACCTGACAGGTTTTTGAAACCTGACAGGTTTAATAGTTGCTTAATAACTTCTATTTTGCAAATAAACCAATACCTCTTGTAAATCTGTTTTTTTTGATTCTTCCACCTTTAAATTACTTAAACCTTGCAAAGCCAAATCAAAATATTTAGCTGACAATTGTTTCAAATATATGTCGGCACCTGTGCTTACAAATAGCTTTTTGGCTGTAGCTATTTTATCGTTTGGTTCTATGGTTTTATTCTCAAATAACAGCTTAAATTTTTCATGCTCGGCTTCCATTCCTTTTATAACCAAAATGGTTTTTTTATGGGCTAAAATATCCCCTCCAGGCTGTTTGCCAACCAATTCGGGCGTTCCAAAGGTATCGAGATAATCGTCCATCAACTGAAATCCCATCCCCATATTTACCCCAAGATCATAAATTTTATGGGCCTCCTCAACGGGCGAGTCGGCTACTATTGCCCCCAATTGAAGACTGCATCCTAACAAAACTGACGTTTTGAGCCTGATCATTTCCAGATAATCGGCTTCTGACACCAAAGCTTGTGTTTCAAAATTCATATCCAATTGTTGGCCTTCGCATACTTCGGCAGCCGTTTTAGTGAATACTGCAAATAATTCTGGCCAATGTTTGTGTTCCGATTTTTGTAACATTCCATAGGCTTTTACCAACATAAGGTCGCCCGAAAGAATGGCGGTATTGGTGTCCCACTTTTTATGAACGCTTGGGCTCCCTCTTCTCAGAGGTGCTTGGTCCATTATATCATCGTGGATGAGCGAAAAGTTGTGAAAAACCTCAACAGCCATTGCAGCAGGAATAGCTTTATCGCTATTTCCCGAATACAATTCGCATCCCATTAAGGCCAAGATAGGTCGAATGCGTTTGCCGCCCAAAGCAATAATATAATTTAAGGGGTCGTATAAATTTTGAGGCTTACCTATAAAAGGCTGCCCTTGAATTTCATGTTCTATTTTGTTTAATAATTCGGCTTTCAACTTTGTTCTTAAGTATAATATCCCTCAGTATTCCCTAGTATGTTTTTGGATTCGCGGCTTTTTTATTAACTCTTGCTAATTCACAAACTCAAAATCAACTAAGCGTTTTGGAATATTCGTACGTTTCACTCTAATTTTGGCCACATCGCCTATTTGATGTTTAATCCCTTTCCTTACTCCTAAAACATAGCGTCCTTGCTCGAAATATTCATAAATATCATCGGTCATATCCTTTAATCGAATCATGCCCTCGCATTTATTTTCGATAATTTCGACATAAATACCCCATTCTGTAATTCCAGTAACTATACCTTCAAACGATTGGCCAATAAACTGAGATATATATTCGGTTTGTTTGTATTTGATAGAGGCCCTTTCGGCTTCTACGGCCTTTTGTTCTCGATCGCTACTCCATTTGCAAGCCGCTTCAAGACTTCCTTGATCAAGCGGTGACATTTTTTGCAACATTTTAAATAAAAATCGGTGGGCTAATAAATCGGGATATCGTCGGATGGGTGAAGTAAAATGGGCATAATAATCGAATCCTAAACCAAAATGCCCCGATTTTTTAGTGGTATAAAACGCTTTTTCCATGCTTCGAATGGCCAAAGGTTGCAAAATGGTTGAGGCTTGTGTTCCTTCAATTTCGGCGGTCATGGCATTAATGGTTTTTATGTAGCCTTCTTCCGAATCGGTATCAATTTTAAAACCAAACCTCGAGGCTGTTGCCGCAAATTCATTCATTTTACTAGCTATCGGAGGTTCGTGTAAGCGGTAAGGAATAGAATAGGGTTTATATTTTACATTAACCAGAGTTGCTACCCGTTTATTGGCCAATAGCATAAATTCTTCAACCAATTTGTGAGCATCTTTTCTGACTTTTTTATACACCTCAATTGGTTTTCCTAATTTGTCGAGTTTAAATTTCACCTCCTCGGTTTCAAATGAAATCGCGCCTTGATTAAACCGTTCTTCTTTTAAATTTTTTGCTATTTGATTTAGTGTACACAGCTCATCGGCAAGCTCGCCTAATTCGGCTTCAATGATATCTTGAGCTTCTTCATAGCTAAATCTTCGTTGAGAATGTATAACGGTTTTACCAAACCATTCTTTGCTGATTTTACCTTTTTGGTTGAGTTCGAAAACGGCCGAAAAACATAGCCTATCTTCATTTGGACGCAAGGAGCACAATTCGTTTGAAAGTTTTTCGGGCAACATTGGAACCACTCTATCTACTAAGTAAACTGAAGTTGCTCGCGCATAGGCTTCTTGGTCTATTACCGATCCTTCGCTTACAAAATATGAAACATCGGCTATATGTACTCCTACTTCAAACGTACCGTTTTCAAGTTTTTTAAAGGAAATGGCATCGTCAAAATCTTTTGCATCGGCAGGATCTATGGTAAATGTGAGGGTATTTCTAAAATCTTTTCGCGACGCTATTTCGTCCGATGGTATTTGGATAGGAAACTTTTCGACCGCCTCATTAACTGCTTTTGGGAACTCAGGATTTAAGCCAAACTCTATCAATATGGCATGAATTTCGGTATGATGTTCACCAGCTTTGCCCAACACATTCACAATTTCGGCATTGGGATTTTTGGCCATTCTTGGCCAATCGGTCATTCTCACGATGGCCTTATAATTATTTTTTACACCCCTCAACTTGTCTTTGGGTATAAAAAAATCGGTGTGGCTTCGTGTGTCATCTGGTACAAAAAAACCATAGCCATCCGACACCTGAACCACCCCTACATATTCGGTTTTTGCCCGGCGCACTACTTTAACCACTCGGCCTTCAGGTTTATTTTTGCGCTTTGTGGAAACCATTTCAATTTGCACTATATCGCCGTTCAAGGCAGGCCAAGTGCTACCTGGCGGAATATGAATATCGGGCTCATCATCAGAGGTTAATAAATAGCCTGCGCCTCGTTTATTAAATTCTATTTTACCTTCTAAAAAGTCAGAAATCTCTTCTATGTAAAAACTACCAGTTGGCTGCTCAATAATTGTTTTTTTTGTTGAAAGGTTATCGAGTGCTATGCCTGTAATTTCTCGATCTGATTTAGAAAAAAAACCCAATCGTGCTGAAATTTGCTTGTAATTCATCCGCTTACCGGGACGTTCATTGAGCAAATCTACAATTTGGGTTTCAACCCAATCTTTATACTTATCCTTGCTTTCGGCCATTGGCACAAAGGTAAGTCTATTTTAGATTTAAGATTTAAGATTTTAGATTAGAGGATGGAGCATCGAAAACACGAGTTGCAATTATCATATTGCCCTCATTTCACCTATGACAAAACCATTTATTTCCCCACGCTCAAATGGTTTTAGGGATTCAACCAAGTTTTCAATATAAGCGATGTAATATAGCCTACAATCCATTCGAAAATATATATTACCACGCGGAAACAATATTGTACTATTTTTGGGGAAGCATACGTGCCACCCAAATTATTCCAGATTAATAATTAAAATTATAGAATATATTTCATAAGAATTTCAGACTAAAAAACACATAATTTCAAATCGGCAGATTAGATAATGCCATTAGAATTAACAAAAATTAATTATATATGAAATTAAAAAATAAAGTATTGTTTGGTTTGCTTTTTCTTTTTTCTTGCGAAT
>CAMDXE010000135.1 GCA_945878925.1 Chitinophaga pinensis | reverse complement strand
TTATTAACCTAAAAAAAATGACACATATAAATACCAGCAAACCAGAGGCAAAATTCAATTTTAGTCGCACGTTTCATTTCAGTTTATTTGCAGTACTGCTGCTAAATTTTTCTTTTTTGGCCAAAGCGCAACCTGCATTTTACAATGGAGTGAGTGGCACAAGCTATAATGCGTTTCCGCTCAACAGTTCGACTAACAAAGTTCAGTGGATTTATGGTCCATCCTCGTTTAAAAGTGCGGGCGCTACCGGAACGCCGGTTTCGAAAGGAACGATAACCAAAATCTATTTCCGATTAGGAACTACCGTCAGCAGCTCGACGTACACTGATTTTACGATTATGCTAGGGCAAAATCAAAGTACCAATACCACTTGGAGTTCAGCTTCATTTGTTACCGGACTTACCACTGCTTTTTATTCATCTTCTTTTACCATGACTGGTGCAACGGCAACCTCGTGGTATGGCATTACCCTTACAACCCCTTTTAATTACGACCCCTCGCTATCCTTGGTTTTCGAACTCAAGGTTTCGGCTGGCACGGGCAATCAAGTGGCCCAAACTACTGCAGGCGGCAACCAACGAAATTGGGGAACTTATACAGGCACTTCAGGATCCATAGGAACCGGATTGGTTGATTTTGGAATGGATGTTAATTCATCAAAAAATGATATAACCACAATGGGTATTACAAGTTTAACCAATTCGTGTGGTTCCAGTGCCGATCCCGTTATTTTGCAAATAAAAAACACCGGTGTGGTAGATATAGCCACTGGACAAAATATTCCAGTTAAAACCGTTGTTACGGGTGCAGGAAGTGCTACCTTCAACCGAGTTTACAATAAAGCGCTAAAAGTTGGCAATACCGATACTATACATATGGGCAACCTTAATAGTGGTGCCATTACAGGTTCGGTTAATTTAAAATCGTGGGTTTCGTTTGCCTTAGATTCTATTCGTTCAAACGACACCAACGTTACAACCAAATCATTTGTTGGTCCAACCAAACCCACCCTCGATTTTCGAATTAACATGGTTTGTGATACGGTTAAATTCACCAATTTAACCAAAGACAATTGCAGTACCGCCAAAAGTTACAAATGGGATTTCGACAACGGCAAAAGCTCAACCGCTTATTCTGTGGCTCATTCCTATAATTCGCCAGGAACCTATAATGTCAAACTCTATGTTTACTATGGCACAGGGCAAAAAGATTCGCTAACCAAACAAGTTATTGTATACGCCAAACCTCAAGCTAATTTTTATGCCAACAATCAATGTTTTGGCACAGCCATCGATTTCAATAACTTTTCGTATGGCACAGCAACTTACAAATGGACCTTTGGCGATGCAACTAACAGCACAAATACAAGCCCTAGCAAAACATATGCAGCTGCAGGAACTTATTCAGTTAAACTGGTAGCCACTACTGCCAACTTTTGCAGAGATTCGATATCCAAAAATGTAATAGTTTACACCAAACCAACCCCAAGTTTTAGCGTAACTAATGCCTGTGCCGGATCCAATGTATATTTCAACAATGGCTCAACCGGAGGTTTCTCCTATAGTTGGGATTTGGGCGATGGAAGCTCATCAGGGTTCTTTAATCCCTCAAAAAGCTATACCACAGCTGGCACCTATGGAATTATTTTAACGGTGGTTTCGGCTCAAGGATGCTCGGATAAAGTGAGCAATTCGGTAACTATACATCCGCTGCCGGTTTCAATTTTTAGTGCACCAAGCAATTGCAAAGGAATACCAACCCCATTTACCAATACATCCACTGGATCGGTTTCGCAATCGTGGGCCTTTGGCAATTCAACGTTTTCAAATTTCGGTTCGCCAACCATCACATACTACTCAACGGGTACTTTTAATGTCATATTAACTGTAAACTCTGCAAATGGATGCAGCCATTCGTCAACACGACCTGTAACTATCTATGCCGTTCCAAAAGCTAATTTTGCAGGCACGGATGTATGCGTAGGACTAAATACCGATTTTACAAATATGTCGAGCATGCCAAGTGGCGGAGGTGATTATAAGTGGCGCTTTGGAGATGGCAACACAAGCATTCAGGCAAATCCTAGTTATAAATATGGAGCATCAGGAAACTATGACGTAAGGGTTATAGCCACATCAAGTTTTGGATGTAGAGATTCGGCCGAAACTAATATTAGTGTTTTCGACAAACCCGTGGCTGGTTTTACGGTAGCAGATGTGTGCGATGGTTCAGCGGTTAAATTTACAAATACTTCAAGTGGTACGAATGGTCAATTATGGGACTTTGGCGATGCAGGCAAAGATGTTACGGCTAGTCCAGCACATATTTATGCAGGCCCCGATGTGTATAAAGTAATCTTGTCGGTAACCAGTTCCGACAATTGCACAGATTCATACGAAGGAAGTGTAACGGTTAAAGCCAAACCCGAGGTTGTGTTTTTTGCCGAGGATCATTGCCATGGTACCGAAACTAATTTTAATAACTTAAGTGTGGGCGCGTCATCGTTTGATTGGACCTTTGGCGACGGCGATTCGGCCAAATCTACTCAAGCAAGTCATACCTACCTTACAGCAGGTTCGTATACTATAAAACTAAAAGGCACATCGGCCAAAGGCTGCATGGTTGAACAGAGCAAATCCATAACCGTGTTTCCAAGACCCGTGCCTGCCTTTAGCGCACCAACCGTTTGTTATGGCCTTACTACAGCATTTGCCAATACCTCAACCGGAGCCAGCACATACAGCTGGAACTTTGGCGACGGAAGCGGAAGCAGCACGGCAACGACTCCAACATATCAATACTTCAACGCCGGCGATTACAAGGTAACCCTAACTACAGTATCTTCAAATAAATGCAAAGAAATACTATCAAAAACCATTAGCGTTGCTTCATTGCCTATACCTATATTTTTAGTTCAGGATGTGTGTACACAAACGGACGTAAAACCTTTCAATAACTCGCAAGGTTCTATCACTTCGTATAAATGGGATTTTGGCGATGGGTTTACCGACTTATCTGCAACGCCTTCGCATCCATATTCTACGCCGGGCATTTACACCATTAAATTAAAAGTTAGCTCTGCTTTAGGTTGCAGCGATTCTACCTCAAAAACGATTTTAATTTATTCGAATCCTATAATAAAAATTAGTGCGGATAATGTAATCAGCAAGGGCCATAGCATTCAATTATTGGCAAGCGGTGGCTCCGATTATCTTTGGTCGCCAGCTGCAACGCTCGACAATCCTTTGGTGCCCAATCCAACTGCTACCCCAGCGCAAGAAACCAAATACATGGTTATTGTTACCAATGGATTTGGCTGTTTCGACACTGCCTATGTAACCATCGGCCTTAAGGACGATTTTTCGATAGAACCCCAAAATTTAATTTCGCCAAATGCCAATGGTCAAAACGACGTATGGAAAGTTAAGGGCATAGAATTTTACCCCGAAGCCAAAGTGATGATTTTTGATCAATGGGGAAGAATATTACTCGAGCAAGCTGATTATAAAAATACTTGGGATGGAACCGTTGATGGAAAACCCCTACCCGACGGTACTTATTATTATGTAATTACCTTGCCCGGTTCTGAGAGAGAATATAAAGGAACCATCAATATCCTAAAAAATTAATCCTCACGTCAATTAACAATCGTTCACCACACTCTATATTAAATAATCATGTTTAAAAGTATATTAACCACCCTAATGCTTCTAATAGTTGGCCTTGGAACCTCCATCGGACAACAAATTTCAATGTTCAATTCTTATACCCTAAATCGGTTTTTGATAAACCCTGCCTATGCAGGATTAAACGGCAAAACCAATATTTATGGCATCAACCGAATTCAGTACGCTGGTTTTGATGGAGCCCCTGTTACCTATATGCTAACAGCCGATGCAGGATTTAAAGACAAAAAGTTTGGCGTGGGCGGAGCACTTTATTCCGACCGCAACAATCTAATTGCCCAAAATGGATTTCAATTTGCCTATGCCTATAATATTAAATTGAACAAAACTTGGAACATTGCTATGGGCCTTAATGCAGGAATCGTACAGTGGACCTTAAATTTTGACCAATTGCTAATAGACGACCCGTCCGAAAATGTATTATCCAATTACAAATCAAATGCAAATACATTCAGATCTGATTTTGGATTAAGGGTAAATTCGGATAAAATCGAATTTGGTTTAGCCATTCCACAATTGGTTTCGAGCAAAGTAAACTATAGCGATTATGTTAAAAATGCCAATGGAAAATTCACCTCCATACCACATTATATAGCCAATTTAAGTTATTTGCTTTCCATCAAAGATAATTTAACGGTTAAACCAATGGTAGTGGTAAGAGGCGCTCAAGGCATCAAACCTCAAATTGATGTGGTTGGGTTGGTCGATTTAAAAAACAAAGCCTATGCCTCGATAGGCTACCGTACCAATTACGCTGTATCTATAGGTGGCGGCGTTAGAGTATCACAAGGATTAACCCTTGGCTATACATTCGACCGACCAATGAATGCTATCAACACCGTATCGGTAGGTAGCCACGAAATTGTAGTGGGCATAAGCCTAGGGCAACGCACCGAAGAAAAAGAAGAACCAGCCAAAAAAATAAGCAGTGAACTTGAGGCTAAACTAAAGGCAGATATTGAAAAACAAGTTCAAGAAAAATTGTCGGTCGATTTTCAAACTAAATTAAAACAAGAATTGGATGCAAGGGTTCACAATGCCGTAAACACTCAAATCGAAAAAGCACTTGCCAGCCGACCTGTGACCACCGCACCAGCACAAACTACACCCACCGAAACCAAGCCAAATACAGTTGAACCAAAACCCACAACTGCCGCAGCTGCCTCTATTAGCCGAGAAGACCTAGATAAAATTAAAAAAGAAATAGAGGACAAAATCCAGAAACAGATGTCCGAAAGTTTTACTAAGCTCATCGATGAAAAAATCAAAAAAATTGCCGACAGCAAGCCAGTTACTCCTGCGCCAGTTGCTCAACCAATTGCACCAAACAAGGAAGAGTTAGAAAAAGCCCGAAAAGAAAGTGAAGCTAAAATCAGAAAAGAGGTAGAAGAAACCTTGCGCAAAGAATTAGCCAATACCATCAACCAAGCGGTGGATAGCAAATTGGAAAAAGAAATGCAAAAAGCAAAGGAGGAAGCCCTTAACGCCCCTAAAGAACTTAAAATGACTGCTCGCGATAAAGCGGCTATCGATTCGTTGAAAATAAGCAACAAACGAAATCAGCAAAAAATTGAAGATCTTGAATTTCAGCTCAAAAACTTCCCCGAAAGCAACCGCGTAGAAAACGATCAATTTAGAAATATTGGCCGTATCGTTCATCAAAATGATGTGGAATTAAAAGAATTCAAACTCAAAAATAAAGGACTACTCGATGTGGCCAAAGACGCTGCGCCTGCTAAAAAATCGGACAAGACCGAAACCACCGAAGAAGCCTCAAAATTTGTATTGGTTTTGGCCGCCTTTAAAACGCTAAAAGAAGCACAAGCCTACCAAATGTTGGCCGCACAAACTTTTGAATTTCCAAATACCAAAATTGTAAAACCCTCGCAACTAGAGGACTGGTATTTTGTATATCAAAAATCGTTTGAAAAGAAAAAAATGGCTTGGGAAGCGCACGAAAAAATTGTAGAACAAAAATTGAACACCCCCAATTTTCCATGGATTTACGTTTCTGAGTAAATTGATTTTTCCTACCTATTTATTTTAATAACTTGCAGTTGCTCTAACTCTATTCTTATAGTGTTAGAGCAACTCCTCAGCGATTGTCATGCTGAACGGAGTGAAGCATCTATAATTAAAATGATAGATGCTTCCCCGATTTTTATCGAGGAAGCATCCTACTGAAACAGAAACGCCGCTGTGTAATTGCTTGCTCCGAGGTTATTATATTTTTTAGCGTTTCAAACGCTTATCTCACAAATCCTCGTTGCAAACGAGGACTAGTTGGCTAATATTGCAATTAAAAGATACGTTTTTTTGGATTTTGTCTTCCGTCCCAAATGTGTAAAATTAGGATGGCATCATCCTTCTCTTCATAAAACATTAAATAATCCCTTACAATTATATACTTTACTTTAGGATTATCCGTTTTTTTGCCAAGCCTAGGATATTCAAGTATTAATTTGCTGGTTATTTTGAAAAGAGCATTTATTTTTTTGCTATAAATCGTCGATTTATTTCTATGGGTCCAATAATCTAAAATTTGCAATTTATTGTCTAATGCAATTTT
>CAMDXE010000134.1 GCA_945878925.1 Chitinophaga pinensis | reverse complement strand
CGGAACTCGATATGGCGGAGGCTTTTATGTAGCCCCCTTGGCAAAACCAGACGATGGATTATTGGATGCCAATTTAGTCAACTCCGTCTCACCATTAAAAAGACTTAGATACCTGCCTGTTATTGAAAAAGGAAAACACCTTACACTTGCAATTGTTGATTATTACCGTACAAAAAAAGTAACAATACAAAGTAATCAACTTATTAAGGCGCATTTAGATGGAGAATATATAGAAGATAATGAGATGAAAATTGTAATACTGCCCGCTCACTTTAATTTTATATTTTAATTTTTACAATAAAAAAAATATGAGACAATTAAAATTTCTTACTCTTTTTGCGATGTTGTATTCATGTAAAAATTATTATAGTAATACAAATATTAACTTAACCAATAGTAATCTAGTTAAGCCCATTACAGAAACATCTCTCCTTGTATTAGGCACAATACAAGATGCAGGATCACCTCAAATTGGCTGCAATAAAGATTGTTGTAAAGATTTATTTTTACATCCAGATAAATACAGACGTGTGGTTTCACTTGGACTAATTGATGTAATTAATCAAAAAAAATTTATTATTGAAGCCACCCCCGACTTTTCACAACAGGCAAAATCGCTTTACCTTTTTTCTTCCTCTAGTCACTCAGAAATACCCGATGGCATTTTGCTAACGCACGCTCATATAGGCCATTACACAGGTCTAATGTACTTAGGCAAGGAAGCCATAAACGCTAAGAATATACCTGTGTACGTTATGCCTCGTATGAAAAAATTTCTTGAGCAAAATGCCCCTTGGAGCCAATTAGTAAATAATAAAAACATCTATCTTAAGCAAATTATTGAACAAGAAGAAATAGAACTCACCAACCAATTAAAAATTATTCCCTTCGCTGTTCCCCATCGAGATGAATTTTCTGAAACTGTGGGATACACCATCATCGGTCCAAATAAAAAAGCATTGTTTATACCAGACATAGACAAATGGGAAAAATGGGATACCCATATTATTGATGTGATTGCAAAAGTAGATTATGCTTTTATTGACGGTACTTTTTTTGATGCTGCAGAAATAAATAATCCGCAAGATCCTGCACGACGAGATATATCAACCATTCCTCACCCTTTTATTATGGAAAGTATAAACAAACTGAAAGGTTTATCAGCCGCAGAAAAAAAGAAAATTTTTTTTATCCATTTTAATCATACCAATCCCGTAATCAATAAAAATAGTAAGCAGTATAAACAGGTAATTAAAAATGGATTTAATATTGCATCAATAAATAATATTTTAAAACTTTAATGCCAGCAGTTTCTTTATACCCCATTACAAATAAATTATTACTCCAAATTGTTTCCCCTTAAAAATGTGATTAATTTCATTAGTCATATTTTTGCAGTGACTATAGCAGTTACACTAAAGAAAAAATAACTACCTTTTCATTGGCAAATTAAAATAACAAGATAATAGACATGGATAAAAAACATACTTAAATTAAAAAAAGCTATTTAATACATTTATAATAAAAAAAATGAATATAGAATTTAATAAAAATGAAGACAGCATGAGACTTGCCTGGAGCAAGGTTAAGCAACACTTAGAAAGAATTTATGAAGGAGGGGGTAAAAAATCGGCTGCTAAACAAAAAGAACGAAATAAATTAACAGCACGGGAGCGTATTGCTTATTTATGCGATAACGACAAACCTTTTGTTGAGATTGGCGCTTTTGCTGGTTTTGATATGTACCCCGATGATGGTGGCTGCCCAGCTGGAGGCACTGTTAGTGGTATTGGTTATGTAAGCGGCAGCCAGTGCGTTATCGTTGCCAATGATCAAACTGTAAAAGCAGGGGCCTGGTTTCCCATTACTGGAAAAAAGAATTTACGTATGCAAGAAATTGCTATGGAAAATAATTTGCCTGTTATTTACTTGGTAGATAGTGCTGGCGTTTACCTGCCTATGCAGGATGAAATTTTTCCTGACAAAGAACACTTTGGACGCATATTTCGAAATAACGCAAAAATGAGTGCAATGGGCATTACGCAAATTGCAGCTGTTATGGGTGCTTGTGTTGCAGGTGGTGCTTACCTGCCCATCATGAGTGATGAAACACTGATGGTAGAAGGGAATGGTTCTATTTATTTAGCAGGCCCATACCTTGTAAAAGCTGCTATTGGCGAAGATATTGACAGCGAAACACTGGGTGGTGCAGACACTCATAATTCAATTAGTGGCATTGCCGATTACAAATTTAAAACCGAAGAAGCATGTTTAGACCAAGTAAAAAAAATTATGAATAAACTTGGCCCTCATAAAAAAGCGGGGTTCAATCGAATTGCACCCACATCTCCTCTAAAAAATAATGACGAAGTATATGGTATTATGAGTGCAGGCAATAGTAAACCTTATGATATGGTTGACCTAATTAATTGTATTATAGATAAAAACAGCTTTGATCAATTTAAGGAAGACTATGGCAAAACAATTTTATGCGGTTATGCGCGTATAGATGGCTGGGCTGTTGGTATTGTTGCCAACCAACGCCTCATTGTAAAAAATAAAAAAGGAGAAATGCAATTAGGTGGTGTTATTTACAACGATAGTGCCGATAAAGCTGCCCGATTTATTATGAACTGTAATCAAAAAAAAATACCCCTTGTTTTTTTACAAGATGTAACTGGCTTTATGGTTGGCAGTAGAAGCGAACACAGCGGCATTATTAAAGACGGTGCTAAACTAGTGAATGCAGTGGCAAATTCTGTAGTTCCAAAAATTACTATCATCGTTGGTAACTCTTATGGAGCGGGCAATTATGCCATGTGTGGCAAAGCGTATGACCCCCGATTTATTTATGCATGGCCCACAGCAAAAATTGCAGTTATGGGTGGCGAGCAAGCCGCCAAAACATTGTTGCAACTCGAAAAATCGAAAGCCGGAAACTTAAGCGAGGCGGATGAAAAAAAAATGCTCGACAAAATTACAGACAAATACAATTCGCATACTACTGCAATATACGCCGCATCAAATCTTTGGGTAGATGCCATAATTGACCCTTTGGAAACACGAGCATGGGTTTCGGAAGGAATATTGGCCGCCAATAATGCACCAATTGAAAAATTTAACCTCGGCGTCATTCAAACCTAACGTTTGGGTGTTGGTGGCGTGGCGGTTTCGAAGCCGAATAGCTTTCACCTAGGACAAAAGTAGTTGGAAGGATACACTTTCCCAAACTACAAAATAGCCATGAGGCCAAAACCGTGTTATAAGCCGTGACATAGGTTTTTTGTCAGATATCTTTATAAGGAACAGTTACTCTAATATGTCAAATATTCAAGCTTTCCTTGACAATAAAGGTTTTCAGGTCAAAAAGTTTGAACTGAGACGAATCAAAAATTTCATTTCTGAGTCCAGCCTGAATCAAATCTGAAGGGAATCGTCAAGCAAAGCCAAGTTTTTTATTTTTGAGTAATTTAGGTAAATGACAATTTGTAAATGAGTTGATGATTATATTTGTAAGTGTAATGAACCGAATAATTTTATATTTAGTTGTGTTCTTTGGAACCTTTTCGAACGGTTTTTCGCAAATTAGAATTGAAAGTCAACTAGAAGCTGGCTTAAATTGTTCTGGTTTGCCTTATCTGAATAAAAGATACATGCCGGTTGTTAGCCCTGTTTTGGGATATTGGACAAAAATTAAGTTTGGGAATCGATTTTCATATATGTTAGGTGTTCAGTATCTTAAGGTTGGCAATAAATACTACGATCACAGAGATAGGGTAAATGAATATCACAACTATACTTTTGAACAATGGAAATGCATTTCATTTCAAAAAGTATCAGTTCCATTGACAATTGGCTATGATTTCAAATTCAATGAAAAAGCAGCAACTGTTTATTTAGGAGTCAAAAGAAATTATTTTTTGAATGGGAAAATTAAAGAGAGGTCTAAGTTCAACGACCGAAACAATCCAGAGAATAATAGCGACATTACAAATTTTGATGATCCTTTTAGAGAAGGAACTTATATGAGTCCTGCACGACGTTGGAATAAGGGCTTTTTTATAGGTTATGCAGTTGCTTTGGGTAAAAGAACTAATTTGAATTTGAATTATTCTATGTTTCAGTATTCGCATTACAACAGAGGTTGTTATGGTTACACATATTCTAATAACGACCTAACTCTTTCTTTAAAGTATCTCATATTACATGATAGGAAAAGGCCTTGCGACTTCAAAATATCAAAGAAAAGTTAACTTTATTCGAAGCGAGAAGTTGGGTTTGGTCATGGCTTATAACATTATTATTACATAGCAATCAAATAGCGAATTGCTAAGAAAATTGCATAACACTGGCATTCATAATATTGTTTAAAAAAAAATCAAAACCTAAGATGTCACATTTTATACTTCGCTTGCATCTTGTTTAATAGTTTTGTTACAAGTATTTTTGTAGATTATATGAGGAAATTCTTCGTTTTACTATTTTTAACCCTTACCATAAATGCCTTTAGTCAAGCTCCGACAACGGCTTCCTCGAATATTAATTTTACCTTTATTGGCTGCAATGAATTTACCATGACCTTTACCAAAGGAAATGGAAACTATAGAGTAATTTTTGTTAGAGAGGCTTCGGCCGTAAATGATGTCCCCGAAAACGATATCTATTATACCGATAATGCAATTTTTGGGATAGGCGAACAAATAAAAAACGACGGCTTGCATTTCTGTGTATATAGGGGCAATGGAAGTTCGGTAACCGTTAAGGGCCTTAAAAATATGACCAAATATTACGTAGCAATTTTTGAATATAATGGCAGCGGGGGCGTGTACTCTTACCTTACATCCACTTTTCCATCAGGCAATCTTACCACCAAAAATATTGTAGCCGGCTTTATTAAAGATACCGCCCGTTGTCAGCAAGGCAATACCATTCGGTATACCAACAAATCAACGAGCGATTTAACCCCCTTAACTTATTCATGGAAATTTGCCGATGGCGATTCATCAAACCTTAAAGATCCCACTCATTCGTACGCTACTCCCAGCATAAAACCAGTCATCCTTATTGCCAGAGCTCCAGGGTGCCAGACTAGCATTCAACTGAAAGATACCATTAGACCGCATCCAGAAGCAAAATTTAAATTAGACCCATTTTTAATGCCTCAAAACGACACCGTTCAGTGTTTTTTTGGAAACCGCTTTACATTCAAAAATGAAAGCAAATTGTTGGATATTGGCGACGGCCCATCGAGCATGCGCTACGAATGGTATTCGGATGGAGATTCGGTTCTTTTCTCCACAGGATACAAAGCCGATAGAAAATTTCCAACTCCAGGTGTCAAAAAAGTTAAATTAGTGGTTATTTCCAATCGAGGTTGCCGCGATTCAACTTTCCGAGTGTATAGAGTGTTGCCAAGAGCCATCGACCCCTCTAAGGTAATTTTTAGCACCAAATCCATGTGCCTAAGTAATTCTACCTTTACTTTTACCAACAATAGCCCAAATTCGCTTCAGCCTTCCAAATGGTATTTCAGAGAAGAATTTAACTCAACCGACGATGATTCGGCTATTGGCCAAACTGTTACCTATAAAAAATTCAATAAAATTGGGAAAAAATACGTGTATCTGCGATGCTACGATAGTGGTGGATGCCTTGACCAATTAAAAGACAGTGTCGATTTATTCAAAAATTCGAATGTTACGTTTACAGGACTAAAGGCCGAATATTGCCTTAACGACCCCAATGCACAATTAAAACCAACACCGGGCAAAGGCGATTTTTCAGGTACCAATGTCAATCCAAGCGATAGCACTTTCAGGCCAATTTCGATTGGCACATTCAAAGTATATTATGTTATTACCCAAGGCGGATGTAAAGACAGTGCTACGCAGACCACGTCTGTAGTAAACAAACCCTCTGTTAGTTTGGGCAACGACACCGTTATATGCAAAGATTCTCCTCTGCAATTAAATGTTAGCCCAACGTTTATAACCACCTGGCTACTTAATTCGAATGTTGTATCGTCTCAATCCTATCTTAATATTAATCAAAATGGCACCTATCGCGTTATTTGCAAAGAAGGAAATTGCTCCGATACCGACGACATAGTCATCCGATCGCTTAGTACGCCTACCTTGATAACATCCAAGGACACCACACTTTGTGGCGGTAGTTTTTTGAAATTCAATTTAAAAGTCGAAGATGGCACGGTCGTTTGGAATGATGGAAATACACAACGCGATAGAGAACTAAACAC
>CAMDXE010000133.1 GCA_945878925.1 Chitinophaga pinensis | reverse complement strand
AAAGGATTTAATATCGGGATATGTTTTTTTTAAGGTTTCGAAATGCGAATGTTCAATAATTGAGTTTTTAAAAAAGCTGCCAGCATTGCCAATTTGAGCAGGGTCGGGCAATTTTGTTTTTCGTATTGTAACAATTGCACGGCTAACATCCGACAGACTTGGGTTAATAATTCCCCATGTTTTTAACATAGTTTCAATGTCGCCATAAGCCGTATTTAGTTTAGGTGTCTTGTTCAATTTTAGCAAAACCGATATAATAAAATATTGGCCTTTGGCTTCCTTTTTAAATATGCTTTCCCTGTACCCAAATTTACATTGGGTATTATTAAACGTTTCGGTGAGGCCTGAGTTGATATTTATGGCTTCAAGTTGAACGAAGGTTTCGCTAAGTTCAACCCCATAAGCGCCAATATTTTGCATGGGTGCTGCTCCAACTGTACCTGGTATTAAGGATAAATTTTCGATACCGCCCCAGTTATTATGTACGCAATGCATTACCAAATCGTGCCAATTTTCGCCACTCGCGGCTTTTATCCAAACATGGTTTTCATCTTCTTTAATTATTTCGATACCCAATAGATTATTCTTTAGTACGGTGCCTTCATAATCTTTTGTAAATAAAATATTGCTTCCGCCACCTAAAATTAAATAAGGAGTATTTATAGCGGGTTTGTCTTTTAGTGCATCAATGAGTTGTTCCACTGATCGAATCTCAAGCAAATTGCTTGCATTAGCCTTGATGCCAAAGGTATTGTATGAAACGAGTTGAGCCGGCAAATTATTAAAAATGATGAATTTAGAAAATGCAAAGATAATTTATAGCCTAAACCAAATTAAAAAATAAATAGGACCCTTAAATAAGTTGACTGCTAAGTGTCGACTGACATTTTTTCATTTGTATTTTATGGTTTAACATTTGCAATAAAGGCTAAAAAAATATCTATATACATCATGCAAAAAGGAAACATATCCGTACACACCGAAAATTTATTCCCCATCATTAAAAAATTTCTGTACTCAGATCATGAAATATTTTTACGAGAATTGATATCTAATGCCGTTGATGCCACTCAAAAATTAAATGTATTGGGCGCCAAAGGGGAGATTGAAGGCGACTTGGGAAACCTTAAAATAAAAGTAGTGGCCGACGAAAAAGCAAAAACAATTACCATAAGCGATAATGGAATTGGGATGACGGCCGAAGAAATTGAAAAATATATCAATCAAATAGCCTTTTCGGGCGCCGAGGAATTTGTAGAAAAATACAAAGACAGCACCGATACCCAAATAATTGGCCATTTTGGCTTAGGTTTTTATTCGGCTTATATGGTGGCCCATACGGTTGAAATAAAAACATTGAGTTATCAAAAAGGCGCTAAGGCAGCGCATTGGAAATGCACAGGAAATACCGAATTCGAATTGGGCGCTGGCAAACGTAAAACACGTGGAACCGATATCATTCTTCATATTGCCGACGATTCTCTTGATTTTTTGCAAAAATGGAAAATCAATGAGTTGCTTACAAAATATTGTAAGTTTCTGCCTATCGAAATTGAGTTTGACGAAAAAGTAATTAATAACCCAAATCCTATCTGGAAAAAATTGCCGGCCGATTTGAAAGATGAAGACTATACGGCTTTTTATACCGAATTATTTCCGTTTCAAGAGGCTCCATTGTTTTGGATACATATCAACGTCGACTATCCATTTAACCTTACCGGGGTGCTTTATTTTCCAAAAGCAAAGCGCGAAATGGAATTGGCCAAAGACCGAATTAAATTATACAGCAATCAGGTATTTGTGACTGATCAAGTCAACGAAATTGTTCCCGATTATTTAATGCTATTACAAGGCGTGATTGATTCGCCCGATATTCCTTTAAATGTTTCGCGAAGCGCTTTGCAATCGGACAGTAACGTTAAAAAAATAACCTCTCATATAAGCAAAAAAGTGGCCGACAAACTGCATGAACTTTACAAAAAAGACCAGGCCGATTTTGAAAGTAAATGGTCAACCATGAGTTTGTTTGTGAAGTATGGCATCATCAGCGATGAAAAATTTGATGAGCGCGCTAAGCAATTCTGTTTATTGAAAAATTGCGAAGGCCAGTACAGCACAATTGAAGATTATTTAAATAAAATTGCCACTGTACAAACGGATAAAGATGGCAATAAAATAGCCTTGTACACCAGCGATAGAGAAAAACAATACGCATTTATCGAACCTTTGCTTGCCAAGGGATATGATGTTTTAATTTTTGATGAACCCATCGACAACCATTACATCATGCATTTGGAACAAAAGAATGAAAAGTTTCAAATTAAAAGGGTGGACTCGGCATCGGTTGACAAAATAATTGATAAAGGCGAAACCTCCGAAAGCGTATTGGGCGAAGATGCCATCAAATTAGTGACCGAAAGCATAGAAAATCAGTTTGATAAAGAAACATTTAAAATAGATATGCAGGCTTTATCGCCAAGCGACCAGTTTATTACCGTTATCCGCAACGAATTTGATAGGCGCATGCGCGAAATGAATCAAACGGGCGGGGGAGGAATGTATTCGTTTATGGCCAATATGCCCGAAAAATTTGATGTAGTTGTAAATACCAATCATGAATCTATTTCGAAATTGGCAAACGAAGCCGACGAAACAGCTCGCAACTTAAAGGCACGTCAATTGTCGGATTTGGCCCTTTTGGCTCAAAATATGTTGCACGGCGAAAAATTAAGTGCATTTATTAACCGAAGCGTGGCCGCAAATTAATGGGTTCTTAATTTATATTTTCAAAATCACAAAAAAAGGCAGATTGTAACTCAATCTGCCTTTTTTTTGTATGAGAATTATGCTAAAGATTATTCTTTAATTACTCTAATAATTTCAAGAGAATTATCGCTGTATATTTTTAATAAGTAAATCCCTTTCGCTTGCTCGCTTAGGTTTAAGGATATTGAATTAGACCAAGGCCTTAAATTTTGAACGCATTGACCTAGCGGATTTATGACACTAATCGATTGCATAATCCTTGACGAATTTAAGGTATAAATACCTGTTCCTGGATTAGGGTAAATGTGGATTAAGGCCATGCCTTTTGGATTTGCAATTCCAATGGTTCCAACTACGCGCGTTGTACATGTTTCGCAGCCAGCGGCCGATTTAACACATAGCGTTAAGGTATAATTGGCCGAATTTGGGTAAGCGTGCGTAGGATCCTTTAGTATTGAGGTGTCGCCATCGCCAAAATGCCAATTATAGCTAGCTAAGGTTCCAGATGAAACCGTTGACGTATTGGTGAATTCTAAGGTATTGGCTGGTTTTTTTAGGTAGGTGAAATTGGCAATAGGCAGTGGATCGATAGGCAGTAATTGCGTAAGTGTGTCGGGGCAACCAAATGTATTTTTTACAATCAATGTTACGTTATAACTAATGGCTTCGGCGTAGGTATGGGCAGGTTCTTTTAATGTCGAAGAGGTGCCATCGCCAAATGTCCAAGTATAGCTTTGAGCATTTAAACTCGCGTTTTTAAAGGTGCTCAAACTGTTTAAACAAGTGCCCGAAACGCTAAAGTCGGCCGTAGGGTTAGGATTGACGGTGGTATAATAGGGCACAGTGTCGAAACAAGCCGAAGCATTGGTTTCAATAACATTTAGTATGCCAATTCCTGCTACAGTCCATTGTACATTAACAGTATTTGTGCCTTGTCCGCTAAGTATGTTTCCGCCAGTAATAATCCAAGCATAGGTATTTCCAGCATTAAAGGGGGTGCTATAATTTTGTTTTTCTTTGTTACACACCTTGTCTTTACCTGTAATTTTAGGGAAAGGTGCATTAGCCACGGCAATGGTTACCGAATCAGAATCAGTACATCCCGAACCACTTACTGTTTTTTCGACAATGTACGTGGTTGTAAAAGTTGGAAATCCTATAGGGTTAGCCTTTGTAGATGAAAATCCTGAAGGTAGGCTACTCCAAAGGTAAGTAAAGCCCGACTGAGCTGTATCGCCTAACTGTACCGAAAATCCGGGACAAATGGTTTTATCTTTGCCAGCATAGGCTGTTGGTTTGGTATTTATATCTATCTCAACCGTATCTTTTTTCGTGCACCCAAAAGCAGTAAGCGTGGCCTCAAGTATATATTTTGTTTTAGCTTTTGGTTTTACAATTATTTCGGAAGTATTGCCAATAACATTATTATTCATTGTTGTCCATTGATAAGTCATTCCCGCAGTTGGCGGTACCCCAATAAGAGTTGAGTCGCCAAAGCAAATGATTTGATCGGCTCCTGCATTGGTGGTAGGTAAAGCCTTTAGCGCGCGTGTAATAATTATGGAATCGTTAAAATTAATACCATCCGACTGGCCATTTGGAACATTTGCCTTGGCCATAATCTTTGGATTAAAAATGGTTGAAAAATTGTATGATCCTATTACTACTGTGTCTGTGGCGTTGGTAAATAGTTTGCCCGTCCAACTATAAGATGTTTGCAATGTGTTGTTGACACTCCAAGTAATAATCGAAGATGTAAGGGTGTCTTTCCCAAAGTTTTTTATGACCGCCGATACATCCAAAATTCCGGCACAAGTTCCGGCAACAGGTTTAATGATGGCTATAATTCCAGCATCGTTTGGTGTAAGGGTAAATTCATCGGCACCAATATCGGGTTTGGTACTGTTTCGAGTGTCGCCATCAAAATCAGTCGTAACTTCGGCAATAGGTTGTCCTTTGCCTTTAAGTAGATAATTTTTGATGTGCAGTTTTGATGAGATAAACATAGGATCAAGATTGACCGATTTGGCGTCCATACCAGATGTGGCCAATAGGTTAGGCAAGTTGCTTACTGCACTACCCCAAAAGGCAAAATTAGTACCCTTTGTATTTAAATTATTATAATCGCTTGAGCTTATTTGGGAGGCCGAACTAACATGAAACACTTCGCCTCCAAGCATTACTATATTATTGTTTTTAAATGAAATATTGCTCGACGTGGCTGCAGTAGTTACAATGCTCATATTTTCGGGCAAGTTGGTTTTAAAATAGATGCTATTAAATACAACCTTCATATAGTCTACAGCGTCCAAAACTATGCCTTTTCCATAATTTTTAGTAAGTGAATTATTGGCGATAATACCATGATTGCTCGCAGTGGCATTACAGCTGTTTATCCATAAAGAGGTATCAAGGTTGGTGGAGTTAAAATAATTTCCATCAACCCTAATTGCGTTATCGCAATCGAGTAATTGGAGGTCGTAATTGCCAATAACATGATTGTTGACGTTTAAAAAAACATTTCCTTTAATGCTAATGCTATCGTTAAATTGGATCAGTACTGAATTGTTCATTCCATTTTCAAACACATTGCCTTCAATAACTGTCCCTACTTCGTGAGCTCCAGTAGTAGCAAGGTATTGCATGTTATTATTGCCAAAACGAATGCGATTGTTTTTAAAGGTATTGTAATCGTCTTTGCTGCCATCCGACCAAATATTATAACCAGAAGCAGTGCCATTCATTAATCCTATCATTTGGCAATTGAGAAATGTATTGTGATGAGCACCGTTTAATATATGCACCACATGGCCAATGTTGGTAGTGGTGCCAGTGCGTTCGAAAGTAATGCCCTGAAAAGTTAAATAATTGGCACCTCGCAATTGTATGGCAGCGTTATTGCTTCCGGTGGCAGTGGTAGATGCAAGCGAAATAATAACGGTACTGCTGTCTTTGCTTTTGTTTTTGAATTTTACCGGATTAGATTTTCCCATTCCGGGCAAGGGAACAAGGGTAAGTTGTTCGTTATACGTGCCTTTATAAACCTCGAAGTTGATGGCTCCGCAAATTCCACGCGAGGTCATAGCTGTAACGGCCTGGTTAAATGACTTGTAGTTGGCCACAGCGGTATCGCCAATGGTGTAATTGCCGGCCATAGCTGCATAACGGCCTATTTTTAAGGTATCGTTGATGTTTTTTTGATCGCTTTTGTTGTTTGGCGATTTGGTAAAAATTTTGAAATTGTAAAGGGTATTAGCCGCAAACGTATAATTGCCAATATTTACATTGGCGGCCGAATTGCCGGGTGCCAAGGTGCCTGTCCAACTGTATGCGTTTTGACTTGTTCCATTGATTGACCATTGAATTTGAACGCTTTTTATGGTGTCGAACCCATAGTTTTGAAAACTAATCCTAACATTTTGCTTTCCTGCACAAAACAATAAAGGGCTATCTAAGTTTGCCACGCCTGCATCTAATGTAGCCGGAAAAAATTCATCTGCGCCAATATCCGGGCTAGCATTAT
>CAMDXE010000132.1 GCA_945878925.1 Chitinophaga pinensis | reverse complement strand
GTTGGGTTTAATGCCACTCCAACTGCTTGGACAAAAATTGCAAATAATGTTGTAGCCCGAGTTCGTTTAGTAGGTAGCTACTACCGTTCGTATATTCGAATACCCGAAACTGCCTTAAATCAAGGCACTACTTATGGTTTTTATATAACCTCCACTCCTACAACACCTTGCTCGCCATGGTGCAATGCAGCAGGAGCCATTACCATTTCGAATGGAGATATGACCGTTTCACAAAATCAAATTTCGTATGGCGGCGCCGAATTTGCCAATGTAACTACCGTACTTAACATGACTTGGGAAACACATTACCGTACTGCAAATTGCCCAAGCAGCCGATATCCAGTAAAAGTTACCGTAAAACCAAGCCCAAATGGTGCTGCCTTTGTTAAATCTACTCCATTCGAAACTACCCAAGCTAATACTACAGGGTATGCTGGAAGTCCTGACATAGTAGCCAAGGGCGATAAATTAGCTTACGAAATAACTCCACCAGCCAATTATAATAATGTGGATTATGCTACAACTTGGATTATGACTGGTTTTACCCTTAGAACCAAAAGCGGTCGAGTTATTCCAACTTCATACTATACGCCTTCATCGCCCATGCCTTCGGGAGCCTCAAATGCAAAGATTACATTTTCGCCCGATTCGAGCTTAGTGGACTCTACCATTATCATGTCCGTTTCTATCCGCGATTTAGGACCGCACTATTGCGACTCAACCTTAACCCGATACATTTTTGTAGCCCCACGCCCAGTGGCCGATTTCAAATTTGGCGCACCAGTTTGCGATGGCGATAACGTTATATTCTCGAATACAAGTAAATTATCATCAGGTTATATTGTAAATAAATGGAATTTTGGAACAGGCAATCCTGCCGATACATCGAGCAATACCGATGTGGTGTTTAAATTTCCTACCTCTGGCACTTATATGGTAAAGTTAAGAACAGTTTCGGCGCCTTATGGCTATAGAGATAGTGTAATGTTTCCGGTAGTGGTTACTGAAATTCCAAAAATTGGATTCAAGGTATACAATGCCTGCTTAGGCGACAGTGTTAAGTTTATAAACTCTACAAGCATTAGCACAGGCACCATCGTTTACAAATGGGATTTTGGCAATGGCAAAGGAAGTTCACGGGTTAATCCAAAATACAAGTATCCAGTTGCAGGTGGCTATAAAGTTACCTTAACGGCTACCTCCAACGGTTGCAGCCAAACCTTAACCAAAAGTGCGCAACAATTTGCTCGCCCAGTAGCCAAATACAGCATTCCACAAGTGGTGTGCGACAAAACCGATATCGCTTTTTCAAACGGATCGACTATACCCTTAGGTAATATGGGTTATATGTGGGATTTTGGCGACGGCACAAGCTCAGGCTATACCAACCCATTGCATAGTTTTGCAACTACAGGAACAAAAACCGTAAAACTTCGGGTAGTATCCGAATTTGGATGTGCCGATTCGGCCACCAAAACATTTACCTTAAACGAGGCCCCATTAGCTTCGTTTACCAACGGACCTGTGTGTAACTTAAGCCCTACTAATTTCACCTTTAATGGATCGAAACCAGCAGGTCAATTAACCAGTTTCCTTTGGGATTTTTCGGGCGAGGGAACAACTACCGTTATAAACCCAAGCAAATTATTTAGCCTTACCGGCAAAAAAATGATAACCTTAACCCTAACCTCCGACAACGGATGTTCGGATAAAATATCAAAAGAAATTGAAGTAAAACTTCAATCAAAAGCCGATTTTAGTGTTGATGATGTTTGTGAGGGAACTGATGTTGTATTTACAAATCAATCGGAGGTATCGGCTGGAAACTTGCTTTACCAATGGAAATTTGGAAATGGAAAATCATCTTCTAATCAATCGCCACGTCATTTGTACGACCTTGGTATTACACAAACCTACAACGTAACCCTTGTTGCGATTGTTCCAGGAGGATGTTCTGATTCGATTAGTAAGCCAGTTACTGTAAATGCCAATCCTATTTCTAACTTTACGTTTAGCCCAAGTGGTCGTTTAGTTTATTTTACGGCTTCGCAAACAGGAAATACAAAATATCATTGGACGTTTGGAGATGGTGCTACCGATAATCAGTCCATCACTAAGTATCATTACTTAAATTCGTTTGATGCCGCTAAATTTAATGTTTGTTTGACCGTTACTAACGCTGCTGGTTGCATTACAAAATCGTGCAAAGATGTAGCGTTCTCGGGCGGAATTAATCCCCTTAGCAAATTATCAGGCGTTTCTATTTATCCAAACCCTAATCTTGGCCATTTTACAGTAAATGTTGAAGATCCAAAATCGGATATTGCCATCGAAGTGTATAGCTTACTAGGTGAACGTATTAAAACTTTAGACGCTAATCCACTAAAATCAATGTATACCATAGATTTAAATGTGGCCAATGGAATTTATCTTGTGAAGGTTACTAACGGAGGATTAACTTCCACCCAAAAAATTACAATCAACAAATAAATATCATTTAATAAGAAAACTCAAAAGCCTTACTGTTAATCAGTAAGGCTTTTTTGTTTGGCATATTTTCTAAATAAAAATAAATATATGCAAAAAAAATATTGCACAGTTAACTATTTACCCCTAATCTTGCTGACACAAATATGACATTACTATAACCTACCCCCTCTTATAAATCACGTTGGAGTCGAAATCTTTTAGCCAAATTAGAAACTTAAAGTTCGACTTCCAACGTATATATTTAAATTTTAATGCCCACATGAACGCTAACACTTTAAAATCAAATTATGTTTTTTCGGGATTTTACCCAAATCTTTTAGATCAAAGAGATAAAAAACTTTTTGATGAATCGGGGTATTTGGTTAAATACAAAAAGAATGATTTTATATACAAAGAGGGAAGCAACCCTCGCGGGGCCTACTTGGTAATTAAAGGGATGGTAAAGGTTAACCAAATTAATTCGGAAGGCATTGAGCAAATTTTATTTTTCTTTACCGAGAACGAATTGTTTGGATATCGATCCTTGTTGAGCAATACACCCCATACCATTTCGGCTATTTGCATGGAAGATTGTGAAATAAAATTTATAGATGCCGATGCCTTTTTAAAATTATTAGACACCTCGCCTGTTTTTAATAAGCAACTTCTGTCAAGGGTTTGTCACGAATTAACCGTTTTAATAAATCAGGTTATTCTCTATTCACAAAAAGGCATACGAGCCCGATTAGTTTATGCTTTTTTAGTTTTAAACGAAAAGTTTAAAGTTCATAATTCAACCACTGCCCACACCACCATAAAAATTAGCCGAACTAATTTAGCCGCTTATATTGGATCCTCCATCGACGTGGTTTCTCGGAATATGGTTTACTACACCGAACGAAACATAATACGCACCGATGGCAAATTTATTCAAATCATTGATTTTAAATCGCTTTACAAGATTTCAGGCATTTCATAGCTAGTTCAGCTATTTCGTATTTTATTTTACATTTATTATACCAACGTCATTTTGTTGCGCGAAATTGACAAAACTCTACTTTTTACAAATTTTTAACATTTGGAACACTGTTTTTTTGAAGCCAGATAAAAAAAAATTACTACTCATCCCCTCTTATTTTTAAAATTATGAAAAGAAAATTACTCCAATTATCAAAACCTGTGACAACTTTTTCGAAGGCAATACCAGCCTTTAGTTTGCTATGTTTGTTTCTAATAGTGTCGATTGCAAAGGCACAAACTCCAGCCTATTACAACAACAATACGGCCTCCAGTTCAAATACATTTCCTTTAAGCAGTACCACCAACAAGGTTCAATGGCTTTACGATGCCAATTCGTTTAGAACCGGAGGTGGTACCGGAACAGCCGCTTCTAATGGAACTATATCTAAGGTATATTTCAGATTGGGTTCCTCAGCCAATTCTTCGTCAAGTTATACTAATTATACTGTATCGCTCGGGCAGACTGTGGGCACAGCATCAACTTGGACGTCTACAACATGGGCTACAGGATTAACCCAATGTTTTTATCAATCATCATTTGCCATGAGCGGCGCCACGGCTAATTCGTGGTATGCTATAACCTTGCAAACTCCTTTTAGTTATGATCCATCACGATCGTTAATTTTTGAATTGAAAGTTTCGGCCGGAACCGGCAATTTTGTGGCTCAAAATAGTGCAGGCGGCAGCAAAAGAATTTGGGGAACTTATAGTTCGACCGGAGGAACCAGCTACGGTTCAGGCTTGGTTGATTTTGGGTTCGACCTTTTGAGAGGCAGCAACGATGCGGGAATTGCTGGATTAACTACCCCCCTTTGCAATACAACCTTAATCGCCAGATATGCCAATTTCGGAATTAATACCATTGATAGCGTAAAAATAAATTGGTCGGTAAATGGTACTATGCAAAATCAAAACAAATACAATACGCCCCTAGCCTCGGGCGGAACTCCCATAAACATTACATTGACGCCTGATTATAATTTTATAGATGGCAATACGTATACCGTAAAATCATGGACCTCACTGCCAAACAACAAAACCGATACTTTGCCAAAAAATGATACTTCACTGCTAACATTCAAATATTTAGGGCCTGCAGGAACGCCAACAACGTATAATACCATAAAATGTGGCCCAGGAAAAGCGATTCTTAAAGCCACCACTGCTTTTGCAACCGATTCGGTAGTTTGGTTTGATGCCTCCTCGGGCGGCAATGCTATAGCAAGGGGTAAAAATACATTGACCCCTCCATTGGTTCTTGGAGTAAATACATACTGGGCACAAGCTTTTAAAATGTCGCCACCAACGATGCTTGGCAACTCCATGTCGGGCACCACTATTCTCACAGGAAGTTCGTCGTATTATAACGGTGGCCAATTTTCGATAACCCCAAATACAAACATAAACCTTGACAGTTTTGTAATTCGAAATTATAATAACTCGCCTGGTTATACTTATAATGTTTATTACCGAATAGGAACCTATACAGGATACGAAACCAATGCATCGGCTTGGACTCAGATCGTAAACCAAGGCCGAGCCAATCAGGTAGTAGTGGGTGGTAAATATTATGGATACTTAAAAATTCCAGAGATGGCCCTTACCCAAGGAGTAATGTATAGTTTTTATATAACTACAACGCTCACCAGTTGGAACGATTTGTATGCCACCTACAATAGCGCTGGCGCAACAATCGCCAATAACGATTTAACCATTCGCCAGGGGAATTATGTATATGGAACCAGTTTATTTCAATATTTAATCAGTGGATATAATATTGACTTGCAGGTTTACTACCGCTCTGCATCATGCCCGAGTTCACGTGTGCCAATTACGGTTACTGTGAATCCAAGTCCTAACGGAGCTGGCCTAACAAAAGGAACCCCATTTCAAACCACTCAGCCTAATACCCTTGGTGTAATTAGCAATCCAGATATAGTTGCCAAAGGTGATATATTAACCTATGAACTTACGCCTCCTACCGGCTATGCCAATACCGATTATGGAACTACTTGGACCAATATGACGCCTAGTGTAAAAACAAAAAAAGGCACTTCAATTTCTTCGGGTACATTATGGAATTATACAGCACCTTCGGGAAGTACTTTAGGAAAATTTGTTTTTTCGCCCGACTCAACCCTAACCGATAGTTTTTTTATAGTATCGATACAGATAAAAGACCTGGGTCCATATTATTGCGACTCTACCATTCTCCGGCATATTTTTGTTGCTCCACGTCCGGTTCCCAATTTTAAATTCGATTCTCCAGTTTGTGATGGCGATGCAGTATTGTTTACCGATTTAAGCAAAGTTTCATCGGGTTTTTTAACCTACAAATGGGACTTTAATACTGGAAACCCAAGCGATACTTCTACCAATGGCTCAACCGTATTTACATTCCCTACTTATGGTATTTATATGGTTAGCCTAAAAACCACAACTCAGCCTTATGGCTATACCGAAACCGCTACCATTCCGGTAGTTGTAACCGAGATTCCTAAAATTGGGTTCAAAGTATTGAATGCTTGCGAGAAAGTGGCTGTAAACTTTAACAACCAAACCACTATTGGTTCGGGAACGATTGTATATTCTTGGGATTTTGGCGATCCATCAACCACTACCGATGTGAGCACAGCTAAGAGTCCTAAATATACGTATGCCAATGCAGGAGCTTATAAGGTAACCCTTAAAGCTACGGCCAGTGGATGTACATCCGAATTAAGTAAAAATGCAAATCAATTTGCTACCCCGGTTGCCAAATTCGACCTTCCAAAAGGCGCTATCTGCGATAAATCAGATATTCAATTTACCAACATGTCAAC
>CAMDXE010000131.1 GCA_945878925.1 Chitinophaga pinensis | reverse complement strand
ATCTTGCCGTAAGGGAGGCTACAAAAAAATGGAGCCTGCCTATCCGCGACTGGGGCATCATATTTAATCAATTTTTAATTATTTTTGAAAATAGATTAAAATGGTAAAAATATTAACTTTTTAACTTACACACTTTAAGGGATAGTGTCAAATTTTCTTACAAAAAAAAAGAGAACCATTTGGTCCTCTTTTTTAAATATTTTTAAGCTCCTAATTGTATTCGCCTGAATGCGGTAACTGTCAGCCCATTTTCAATTCCATCAAGCATTTGGCTGATTGTTTTCGAACTATCTTTTACAAAGTCTTGATTTAACAAGGTTGAGTCTTTGTAAAATTTATTTAATTTACCCATAGCAATTTTTTCTAGCATGGCTTCGGGTTTTCCTTCGGCAGCGGCTTGTGCTTTACCAATTTCAATCTCTCGATCGATAATGTCTTGTGAAACGTCACTTTTGTCCAAAGCCACCGGCGACATAGCTGCTATTTGCATGGCTACATCTTTTCCTGCATCTTCAATGGCTTGCCCCGAATTGGAAAGCGCAACCAATACTCCTATTTTATTACCAGCGTGAATATAAGGAACTATTAAATTTCCTTCCACTATTTCATATACCGTAACATCAATTTTTTCACCAATTTTACCTACATAATCCAAAAGTCGCTCCGAAATTGCAATGCCATCAATAGGCAATTGCTTTAAACTTTCTAAAGAACTTGGCTTATGTTCGAGTGCAATCCCAGCAATTTTATTGGCTAAAGCAACAAACTCTTCGTTTTTGGCCACAAAATCGGTTTCGCAATTTAAGCGAATCACTGCGCCACATTTTTTATCAGCCGATGCTACAGCAATAACTGCGCCCTCAGCTGCATCTCTATCGGCACGATTGGCCGAAACTTTCGCTCCTTTTTTTCTTAAATAATCAATGGCTTGCTCCATATCGCCATTGGTTTCTTGCAAAGCTTTTTTGCAATCCATCATGCCTGCGCCCGAGGCCTTTCTTAATTCATTTACTGCCGATGCGGTTATCATTCTAATTAATTCGTTTCTTCAACAACAACCTCAGTTTTCAATTCAGCTTCCTCTTTATCGGCCTTATCTTTTCGTTCTTGCATGGCTTCAATAATTGCGTTCGAAAATTCACGCGTTATCAAATAAACAGACTTTGCCGCATCATCATTGGCTGGAATCGGGAAATCTACCTTTGTAGGATCGCTATTGGTATCGACGATAGCAAATATTGGAATATTTAATTTTTGAGCTTCAGCAACTGCCAAATGCTCACGTTTTGAATCTACAATAAATAAAGCCGATGGAATTCGATTCAAATCAGAAATACCTCCTAAAAGTTTTTCTAATTTTATCTTCTCACGGTCTATCATTAAGCGCTCACGTTTCGAAATATTTTGATACGTTCCATCCTGCGCCATTTTTTCAAAATTTTGCATTTTTTTAATGGATTTTCGTACAGTTGCAAAGTTGGTTAACATACCACCTAACCATCTTTCGGTTACAAATGGCATATTTACACGCTTTGCTTCTTCGGCAACCAATTCTTTAGCTTGTTTCTTTGTAGCAACAAACAATACTTTTTTGCCTGATTTAATAATATTTTTTATGGCAGATTTGGCATCTTCTAATTTAGAAATCGTTTTATTTAAATCAATAAGATGGATACCATTTTCTTCCATTAATATGTATGGAGCCATTTTCGGATTCCATTTTCGGGTTAAATGTCCAAAATGAACACCGGCTTCCAATAATTCTTTTGTTGTAAGGTTTGACATGAATTCTATTAAAATATTAACGTTTGCTAAATTGGAATCTCTTTCTTGCTTTTTTCTGTCCAGGTTTCTTTCGTTCAACCATTCTAGAATCGCGGGTCATTAAACCATTGGAACGCAACAAAGGCTTATTCGTTTCCTCGTTAACCAATACCAAAGCTTTTGCTATCCCTAAACGCAATGCTTCAGCCTGTCCATGATATCCTCCGCCATCAATATTAGCTTTTACATCGTATTGACCAACAACATTGCAAATGTTGAACGGTAAGTTTACGTCATAAAGCTGTGCTGCCGATGGAAAATACGATACAACGTCTTTGCCATTAACGGTAATTTTGCCTGTACCTGCCGTCAAATAAACTCTGGCAACAGCTGTTTTTCTTCGTCCTGATGTGTTTAAAACTTCCATCTCTATTTTTAAAATTCTAAAATTTCTGGTTTTTGTGCTTGATGTGGATGCTCGTTTCCAGCAAAAACATGAAGATTGTGAAAAATAGCACGACCTAATTTGTTTTTTGGCAACATGCCTTTAACCGCTTTTTCAACCAATGCTGTTGGTTTTTTAGCTACCAAATTTCGTGCAGTGGTAAACTTTTGACCACCTGGATATCCCGAATACGAAACGTATTCTTTGGTAATCATTTTATCACGACTCAATGCAATTTTTTCGGCATTCAGCACAATAACATTGTCTCCGCAATCCACATGTGGTGTGAAATCGGGTTTGTTTTTGCCACGAATAACTTTCGCAATCGATGAGCTAAGGCGGCCAAGGGTTTTCCCTTCAGCATCTACCACAAACCAACGTTTGTTTACCGTTGCTTTATTGGCTGATATGGTTTTGTATGACAGAGCGTCCATTCCTTTGTATTTTATTAAATTTCTTTAAGGGCTGCAAAAGTATGTATATATTTTATAAAATTCAAGACCGTTTTGAAAAGTATTTTAATATTTAGTTTTAGCAGCTTCGAATAGGCCAACATTGATGGATAATTCATTGGCTTATCCTACATATATAAGCCCTAATCATCCATTGATTTGTATAAAAAATAAGCCAAAACTAAGGATCCAATATTGAAATTAAATTTTTTCAATAATTTCAATTTGCGAATTAAGGGCGGGATTATCGTTTTACCATCACCCCATTGGCACGATTCGAACCACTCATAAGCGAATAATAGTAGTTTCCAGAGGCGAGATGATGGGCCTCGAAAGTGATTTCGTGAGTACCCGAATTGAGCACTTTATTAACCAATGTGGCCACTTCATTTCCAAGCACATCGTAAACCTTTATTTGCGTTAAGCCTCCCGAGCTTACAATTTTTAGTGTGGTTGTGTTTTCGAATGGGTTTGGGTAATTTTCGACAATCGACACTTCACCACTCTCCAATGCATTGATGCTTCCTGAGGTATTAAATATTGGCAAGGTGCTAAAATCTTTGAGCATTATTCCAGCAGCTTCGTTTTTTGTAAGCCCAAACCATTGTTGTAGGGTTGATGAATATATCTGACGAAAATCGTATTGCATATTCACATTATCGGCCAAGCCCACAGTTGTCGGAATGGTTGGATTGGCTCCAATCAATGTATTGTTTACTTTGGTTCCAAAAACAAAGGATGGACCAGCCGCCCCGTGATCGGTTCCAAAACTTGCATTGGAGGCTATGCGCCTTCCAAATTCGGAATAAGTAAGTCCGGCCACTTTATCGCTTACTCCCAGTTTTTTGCAATCGTCCATAAATGCACTTATGCCTACCGATACCCTACCCCATAAATCGGCATGGGCTCCTGTTTCTTTTCCTCCCGTGGTGCTCACTTGGTTCGAATGTGTATCGAAACCGCCTAAACTAACCATATAAATTTTGGTCTTTAAACCACCGGCAATTAATCGTGCCACAATTTTTAATTGGTCGGACAACGAATTGCCTGTTGTGGCATACATAGTCGACTTAGTGCTTACTTTATTATAGGCAGCTTTTATGCTATCGGCATATTTATCGGTTTGCTGTGCTACTAAACGGATATAAGCCAATTCTTTTTCGGACGGCGTGGTTGGATTGGGATTGACAACGCTATCCACAAAGTTATAAAAACTGGTGGGGTCGCTAATGGCCATCCCCATATTAACTTCGGGCCCTTGAAGGGCTTGCGAAACAACCCCTCCAATAGAGATAGCCAAGGGATCGGGCATGTCGGTATTTGGATAATTTACTGGGAATCCTGGATAGGCATCGTCCAAATAACGGCCTACCCACCCCGAACTAATAACTTGATTGCTATCGGAAGCCGACAACCAAATGTCGGTTGCTCTAAAATGCGAAAAGTTTGGATTTGGATAACCCACAGCCTGTATAACATTCAAACTGCTTTCGTTGTTAAAAAGATTTAACATGCCTGTCATCGAGGGGTGAAATCCAGTATTGTTAAAGCCTTTCAGTTTTGGCACCAAATTTTGTGGTATCAAAATATTTGAGCGCGCATTTGAAAGATTCGTATATTGATCCAATGGAATCAAGGTGTTTAAACCGTCATTACCACCGTTTAATTGCACCAATACCAATATATTATCGTTTAATAAGGCCTTTGACGCCAATAATTTTAACAAGGGTGAATTAGCATAACTTTTAAATGCCAATCCATTTATAAATACAGGCAATAAAGTAGCAGCTGCAGTTCGTTTTATGAAGGATTTTCTTTTCATTTCTTTACGTTTTTTGAAGGTTTAATTCAATTGAAATTCAGCTAAATTTAGAATATAAGAAATGGCTAACCTTAATTGATTGGTGCAATAATTCTTATTTACCGTGTCGTTATTATTGGCAACATAGGCATTCCAAGCGTCGGTCCAATAATAATCTTGTGCTTGTCCGTTTAATAATGCGGCCTTAAGTACAAATTTCACGGAAGCATCTGCGCTTCGTGGCAATAACAATTCCATTAAATTGTCGATTAAGGTATTGGGATTAGAGGCATTCGGAATTTTTGCCGTAAATGCCAAAACATCCACCATTAATTTATATCCTCCTCGTGTATAACCTGTATAAATCATGGCCGTAGCCAATCCCATTCGCTTGGGCAATGTGTCCGAATTAATCCAAATTTCGTAGTATTGTGGTTCTTGATAATAAGCAGGCCAACCGGCTACATTTGGCGGATCGCAGCTGTCTTGCTGCATAACTGCTGCAAAGGCTTGGATATACTGCCAATGCAAATAATTATTGACATAGTCGGACGATTGAGGAAATGGCATTTCAAACTGACGGCAAAATCCTATAGAAAAATCGAGCGGCGATTTTATATGACAAGCTATGCTTAGTGTATCGTAAAAATGTTCGCTTTTAAGCAAGGCAGAAAGCACCGGTTTGATATCGTAATTGTTGTTTCTAAAAATTACCGCCAATGGCTCAATAACATTGGTTTCTACCGTGGCATCAATGTCGTAATACACAAACCAGCGGTAGAGTTTTCGACACATGTATTTTGCTACTTCATTTTGCTGAAATATCATGTTTATCATTTCGTCTGTTTCATTGGCTCCTGCACTGCTAGTTTTGCCAGTAATGACTGTATTGTTGTAAAAAGAAGAAAATTGTTTGTTGGCAGTATCGTGTTTGGTAGGATCAAAAAACGAAAGTTTGTTAGCATTATCTATGCGCCAGCCTGTGAGCACTTTAGCGGCCGCTTTTACATCATCTTCCGTATATTTACTGTCTTTGCCTTTTCCTAAGGTAAAAAGCTCTTGCAATTCGCGTCCATAATTTTCGTCTGGAGCCGTTTTTGTATTTAAATATCCGTTGAGGTATCGCAACATTCCAGGGTCTACGGTTATGCCTTTAACCAGTGTTTTAAAATTCCCTAAAGCATTTTTACGCAACAGCACATTATTTTCATAAACAAAATGCTCAATTTGGATGGTATCGGATTCGGTAGAAAAATGATTATGCCAAAAAAGAACCATTTTTTCAAGAATGGTGCTTTCCTGATTAATCATCAAACTAGTCCACCATCCTTTTACCGACCGTCGTCGTTGAAAATTGTACAGGGGGCTTATAGGTGAATTTACCCAGGTTTGCCCCGCGGGCACATCCGGATCAATGGCGGTTGGTGTATTATATGCATTTATAGGCGGCGAGGGTTGTGTAGTGGATACATTTAGCAAGGCATCTACTGCATTGCTCATGCTCATAGCCTTAAAACTATCAAGCTCAGATTGCTTGACGCCAAAAAGTGTTCGTCGCAATAAGTGAAGGGCTTGAGTTTTGCCCCAGGTGCCTGAATATTCACTTATACCCGATGTTGGCGTATTGCCTAAACCACGTCCTTTACCGATTGGGGCTGGAGCTAAGGCCGTTGAAGTTATTTGTTTGAAAAAATCTCGTCTTTGCATGGAAAATTGAAATTTATAAAAAACAAATCTACTTTAAAATTTTCAGCAATTTACCAAGAGTATTAAATAGGTATAAAAAACACTAAAGAGCCACAAGATCGATTGCTTTTTGGGCGCAATCAAGCTACAGTTTAAGATGTTATGTAATTTAGGGAAAGGGTATTGCTAATACCAATCTTTATAGGAAATGACTATTAGTTTGCTTTTCTAGCATCGTAATTAATATTTCGACTGCCATCAATATA
>CAMDXE010000130.1 GCA_945878925.1 Chitinophaga pinensis | reverse complement strand
AAATAATGTTCGGTCTAATTTTGAAATAATTTGAGAAAACAGAGTTAAATTTGCCATAGGAAAGGGGGTTTGTTTTTTGTCACCTCAAAGGTAGCTTTGAGTTAAAACATTCCCTTTCCTTTTTTTAATCGTTTAGGACGCTATTGATTTGCTTTATAAGTCAGCAAATGAACGAGTTGAAAAATTTGATATATCATAAATTTCCACTTTATTTTGCATAATTGGGTCAACGATTGGCATTTTTTTAGCTTAAGGATAATGTCCTTTTTATCTAAACTAGCTTTATTGCGTTGAAATCTTATAGAGTAATTTACGTGCTATTTCTTGAAAGTGTATAGTCGTTTTGGTTTTAAATAATTTTACATGATTGTAAATAGGATTAAAATAAAAACAAAACCAATACCCATCCCTAAACAGCAGCCTTCGAAAGAACTCTTTTTTGCATCCGGTTTATCTTTTTTAATAGGTTTCTTCTTCTCACTTAATTTTTTTTCATCCTTATCGTCATTCTTTTGATCAGGCTCCGTTTTAACCTCAGCTATTTTCTGGATTGTTTTTTCAATAAAAACAAAATCATCGCTGTTTGAAGTATCTCTAATGGTATAATCGGAATAATATTTGGTGCTTAATGGCAGATTATTTTGTTTAGCCGGTATGTATGATATTTGGCCGGTGTTCTCATCTATTTTTTTAATAATTCCCAAAACATGGGTGTTGTCCGACAGAATTATTATATCATATTGTCGAATAATTTTTTGATAATGCTCATCAAATTCAATCCTATAATTTAACGATTCGATTCTTAAAACATCCATAGGGCTTACATCCGATAGACTTCCATTTTTCAGAAATTCAACCTTAGTTGAATCAATATTCCAAAGGGTCACCTTTTCAATTTTTTTTCCGGAGTGTAAATAGATTGAGCTAGTTTCCTTAGGAAGTAAGGTGTCTTGTGCTATCGATACAGGCGATAGCCATAGAATGAAGATAGCCAATGATAAATATTTCATATTTAAAATTTATTATAGGCCAAAAGTATGGCTAAATTATTTCTAATCCTTATGGATTTGAAAAGCAAATTTTTGATGATTTGGATTTTTTGCAAACCAATAGAGTGCCGAGGTAAACGAATGGCATTTAATCGTAATTAGGAACAGCAATGCCTCGTTTGAAAGTATATAATGCAATAAATGCTTAAAAACTTTGCAGTTTTTATTATAAATTAATATAATTCACTATTGTTTTTTAGATGGTGCAAATTTGAGCCTTGTGTCAATGAAGGATTAAGGTGAATGTTTTCCAAGATATGGCTAAAAATCTCACTCTGAAACAAGAAGCTTTTGCGAGTAAATTAATAGGGTACATGATAAGAAAATTAATTATTTTATCAATTAAGCAATGCAAATTCAATTCAGATATTTAGTTGTTTTGTGCATAGATATTTTATTTTAATTTATTTGAAAAAACTGTAAATTTGTATCCAAAATAAAAAAAAGTGAGTACTCTCGAACTAAATGTTTACGAAATTTTAAAAGCTAAATTTGGCGAAAAAGAGGCCAAGGAAGTAATTGAATTTATAGACACCAAAGTAGAAAAAAAAGTTGAAAACAGAACAAATTTTGTAGAAAAGGGTATTTCAAAAGAGATTGACAATTTAAAACAGGATATTCACAAAACCTTTGCATCCAAAGAAGATTTGGCAAATGTAAAATCAGATATGATAAAATGGATGTTTATTTTTTGGATTACTCAAATGATTTCATTATTTGGGTTTATGCTCTATTTTATTAAAAAATAGGATATAGTTTAATAATCAACCTCATCCCTTCATCTCAGTCAACAAGCCCAATGCTTCCCCCAATCCTTTGATATCTGCAATTTTTAAAGTCAATAAATCTTTGGATTGTTTTAAAACGGCTTTGTTAGGATTACGGCGAATAAATTCAAGGATATGGCCAAAAATTTCGCCCTGAAAATAGCTGTCGGCGCTGGTAAACCATCCCGTCAATGATTTTTGTCGAAGGCTTAGCCGTTCAAAACCCAGACTACGGCCCAGCCATTTCAGTTTTACGCTGCGCATAAGGTCGTTCACTTGTCGAGGTATGGTGCCAAATCGGTCTTTTATTCTCGCGGCAAATTGGTCGAGGTCTTGTTCGTTGTTTATCCGTGACAGCTCATTGTATAAACTTAAGCGTTCACTAATGTTTCGAATGTATTGATCGGGAATCATTATATCTAGGTCCGTTTCAATCTGGCAATCGCGTATGTTAGGTTCATCGCTATGCTCAAACATATCCTTAAATTCTTCTTCTTTAAGTTCCTTGATGGCCTCATCCAATATTTTATGATACATTTCAAACCCTATATCGGCAATAAATCCACTTTGTTCGCCTCCTAATAAATTGCCTGCCCCGCGAATATCTAAATCGCGCATAGCCACATTAAAGCCGCTGCCTAAATCGCTAAATTCTTCGATGGCTTTCAAACGTCGTTTGGCTTCGTCGGTAAGGCTTTGAAGGGGTGGCCCAAACAAATAACAAAAGGCTTTTTTGTTGCTTCGCCCAACACGACCACGCATTTGATGGAGGTCGCTTAAGCCAAAAAAATGAGCATTGTTAATAATCATGGTATTGGCATTGCTTATGTCGAGCCCCGATTCGATAATGGTGGTGGCCACAAGTACATCAAATTCGCCTTCTACAAATTTCAACATCACGTCCTCTAAGGCATCGCCATGCAGTTGGCCATGGCCAACACATACTTTTGCTCTTGGGCAAAGTTCTTCAATTAAGCGAGCCATTTCGTAAATGTCTTTAACCCTGTTGTGCACAAAAAACACCTGCCCTCCACGCGCCAGTTCATAATCGATGGCTGTTTTTAAAATAGCTTTATTAAATACATGCAATTCGGTATTTACCGGCTGACGGTTGGGAGGCGGAGTGTTAATTATAGATAAATCGCGCGCGCCCATTATGCTAAAATGCAAAGTGCGAGGTATTGGGGTGGCAGTTAGCGTTAGGGTATCCACATTTATTCTTAATTCCTTTAAGCGATCTTTGGCACTCACGCCAAATTTTTGTTCTTCATCAATAATTAATAAGCCGAGGTCTTTAAATTTAATATCCTTACTGAGCAATTTGTGGGTACCAATAAGAATGTCCACCTTGCCATCTACCAAGTTGGCCAGAGTTTCTTTTTGCTGCTTGGCGGTTCTAAATCGGCTGATGTAATCGACCTTAACCGGAAAATCGCGCAATCGCTCCTTAAATGTTCGGTAATGCTGCTGAGCCAACAGGGTGGTGGGAACCAATATGGCCACTTGCTTGCTGTCGCAAACGGCTTTGAAAGCTGCGCGTATTCCAACCTCTGTTTTGCCAAAACCTACGTCGCCACATACCAAGCGGTCCATAGGTTGAGGCGATTCTAAATCGCGTTTCACATCCTCAATCGATTTGGCTTGATCGGGCGTGTCTTCGTACATAAAACTAGCTTCAAGCTCGGTCATTAAATAGGTGTCGGGCGAAAAACTAAAGCCGGCTTGTGCTTTTCGTTTGGCGTAAAGCAGAATCAAATCGCGGGCAATATCTTTTACTTTTGATTTTGTTTTTCGTTTAAGATTTTGCCAAGCATCGCTGCCCAACTTATTAAGCGTGGGCTCGGTCCCTTCTTTTCCGCTGTATTTCGAAATTTTATGAAGCGAATGAATGTTCACATAAAGAAGATCTTTGTTTTTGTAACTGATGCGCACGGCTTCTTGCATTACGCCCCCCATCTCCATTTTTTGAAGGCCTTCAAATTTCCCAATGCCATGATCAATATGAACCACAAAATCGCCAGGCATTAAGTCGCGAAGTTCCTTTAAGGTAATGGCCTGATTGCGTGTGTATCGTGTTTTTGTTTTGTAGCGATAATATTTATTAAAAATTTGATGTTCGGTATAGTAAGCCTGTTTTCCATCGCCATCAATAAATCCTTTCGACAAGCCTTGATAGATTGGTGTTATGTTAATGTTAGCACTTAAATCGTCAAAAATCGATTGCAGTCGTTCAATTTGTTTTCCGGTTTCCGAAAAAATAAGAGTGTTAATTTTAGATTGATCATTTTGGCGAAGATGACGAATCAATAAATCAAAACTTTTGTCGAAAATAGGTTGAGGGCTTATCTTAAAATCTGTCAGAGCGCTTGATTCAAAGACGGTTCTTACCCCGTTTTCGATAACTCTAAATCGGCTTAATTTGGTTTCGATAAGTTTGGCTGTATCATATAATACGCCAGGAGAACTAAGGCCTTCACTTATCGTTTTATCTTCAAAAAAATGAAATGCCTTTTCTAATCCATGATGAATAATATCGAGGCTTAGCTGCAAATCTTCCGAATAAATTAGGCTATCGTCAGCAATATAATCCCATATGCTTGTTCGGGAAGTTATAATTTCATCTTTGGTAATGTTGGGAACAATGCTGGCAAACTGCAGATCTTTGATGGAAAGTTGCGAAACAGGGTCGAAAGCGCGAATGGATTCAATACTATCGCCATCCAACTCCATGCGGTATGGATAATCGTAAGAAAACGAAAAAATATCAATTATCCCCCCCCTAATCGAATATTGACCAGGTTCATACACAAAATCTACCCTGTCGAAATGGTATTCGTTTAAAAATTCGATGATAAAATCAAGCTCAAATTTATCGTTAAGGGCTACGTCGACCCGATTTTTTTTTAAGTCGTCGTGTGGCATCACCGTTTCGGCAATGGCCTCGGGGTAGGCAACAAGTATAAATGGATTTTTGCGTTTAGATAATCCATTTAAAACCTCGGTGCGCTGTTGGATATTGAACGAATTGGGTTGATGTATATAGAAGGGTTTGTTGAACGAATCGGGAAGAAAAAGTATTTTAGATTCGCCCAATAAGCTCTCAAGATCCGATTTAAAAAACAGGGCCGATTCTTTATCGGGCACCAATGCTACCATTGATTTTTGGTAATTTTGAAAAAGCCCGGCTACAATAAAAGCATTGGCAGATCCATATGCATTTTGAATGCTCGTGTTGGCATAGGCCCGCACGGCATCCATCAGCGAACAAAAATTTCGTCCACTGCAAAATTGATCTAAAACCTGATTGGCGTTCAAAAGCCTTTATAAAAATTAGGGTGCAAAAGTAAGGATGAAAGCAAGCAAATTTTAATTAAAAATAAGACTTAAAATTGATAGAATAGACGGGGGCTAAGTTTATAAAAAATGGGAGCCATGGCTCCCTTTTTTTATAAATAATTATGTTTCTAGTAATTTAAATACTTGTTGTGTCGAGCGCTGTAATCTTTCAAAAAGTTTGTTTTATCGCTATAGGCTCGGCTGTAATCTTCTCCTAAAATTTTGTAATTGGCCAACGATTCGATTGATTTATCAAATTCTTTAATCCAAATGCAAGCCTCTGCAATATTCAAATAAGTTGCAGCAGCGATATCGGCGTTAATTCTGGCCGATTTGTTTGATTTGTCTAGTTCTTTTAAACTTGTTTCCCAAATGGCGATGGCTTCTTTAAGTTTGCTGGCCATATCTTCTTGTTTGGTTGGCATATTGCAATAAATAAAGGCCATTTTTACTTTTTCAAAGGCCTCATGGTATTCGGGGTAAGTTTGTTTTTTGTCTTTAACATCATAAAATCCGCGTTCGTCTTTTACCAAATTAAATCCATACATATTTTTCAAGTAAGCATTTAAATTTTTTACCGCTTGGTTTTTAGCATCCGTTTCAATGCCTTTTAGAGTGGAGGTAAAACTATTGCCAATCGTTCCAGAAGTATGGGTATAGATGGTTGATGAACTGTTATTAGGCAAATCGCCTTGAAATGCAACTTCGCCTTTATCGTTGGTTACGGTTAAAACTATTTTTAAGGGATAATAAGTAATTTTGGTTCCTGTGGGATCCATCGAATGGCTTAATTCGAAAAACATAACATTGATGTATCCTTTTGAGCCTGTATTTTTTTGATATCCGGGAATGTTAATGGCGCCTTTGATACCCTCAACCGGAAATAAGGTAGGGATAAATGAATTGTTCGTAAATTTTCCACTCGGTTTAGATTCGCCTAACAAAACTTTTTTTGCCATTTTTTCACCTAATGATTTTTTTTCATAATCTTCTTTTTCTTTGGCTGCAGCATCTTTATTTGCTACTATTTCGGCCAAGGCAGCTTCGGTTTTGGCGGCGTAATCGAATTCAACAAAAACTTCGAATTTTTTTTCTTTCGAAATAATGTCAAGTGGCAACATTTCTAATTCAAAATCAATTTTTGTTCGATCGGTTTTTTGGGCCAATGCTCCAAATGCAGTAAGGAAGGCCATTGTAAGGATAAGCGTTTTTTTTCATTTTTATTATTTAATTTGTGCAATATTAATTACTTAAACCTGAAAAATAAACAATAGT
>CAMDXE010000129.1 GCA_945878925.1 Chitinophaga pinensis | reverse complement strand
ATAAAACTTGAAAAAAAATATTTAAGTCTAATCGCCTAATTTCATTAGAGTTAAGCCATTCAAATACCTTTACACCCAAGCCCTTTGTTTTAAAATATGGCGCCTTTGGTGTAATTTCGTAGCAAGCAACTTTGCGTATCGTATAACTAAAAATGAAAGTAGCAATTAATGGTTTTGGAAGAATTGGGCGGCGGACTCTAAAATTTTTATTGCAAAATTCAAATATTGAGCTTGTTGCCATTAATGATTTAGCCAATACCAAAGTTTTGGCTCATTTATTAAAATACGATTCTATTCATGGGCCTTTTAAGGGCTCCATTGAACACGATGATTCGTCAATATCCATTAACGGCTTAAAAATAAAAGTATATTCGGAGCCCGACCCAAACATGTTGCCATGGCAAGGCATTGATATTGTTCTTGAATCTACCGGTCGGTTTACCGAAAAAGAAAAAGCCCTAAGCCATATTAAGGCTGGAGCCAAAAAAGTTATTATTTCGGCCCCTGCCACCGGCGATTTAAAAACCATAGTTTTGGGTGTAAACGATGATATTCTTAGCTCAAACGATGTCATCATTTCCAATGCATCGTGCACCACCAATTGCTTAGCGCCTATGGTAAAATTATTGGACGCACATTTTGGCATCGAACATGGTTTTTTGACCACCGTACACGCCTATACTGCCGATCAAAATTTGCAAGATGCTCCGCACACCGACTTGCGCAGAGCCAGAGCAGCAGCCATGAATATTATCCCAACAAGCACCGGTGCAGCTAAAGCTGTACAATTGGTTTTACCCCACCTTAAGGGCAAGCTTAGCGGCGCATCTATGAGAGTGCCTGTATCAAACGGCTCCATCACCGATTTTACATGTGTGGTAAAGCAGGCCGTGAGCAGAGAAGAAATAAACCTTGTCTTTGAAACGGCTGCCAATGGCCCCCTAAAAGGAATTTTAGAATATACCAGCGATCCAATTGTGTCGCTCGACATTGTTGGCAATACACATTCTTGCGTGTTCGACAGTCAATTGACCCAAGTGATTGGAGGAACAATGGTAAAAGTTGTGGGTTGGTACGATAACGAAAGCGGGTATTCGGCGCGTTTGGCGGACTTAATAATGCGTGTGGGCAGTTTAATCCATCCTTAACTTAATTCGTAAAGCGATGTTAATACCAAGCCGAGGCAAGCTCTTAATATCTGAACCTTTTATTCAAGACCCCTCGTTTGAGCGCTCGGTTATACTTTTGGTCGAAAAAAACCAATTGGGCACCATTGGATTTATTCTAAATCAACAGCTAAATATTTTAGTAAAGGATGTGATGGACAAACTTGCTTTGCCACAGGCCATTTATCAAGGTGGGCCGGTGGCGCTTGATTCTTTGCATTTTTTATACCATGGATCAAAACCAATACATAATTCACTAAGCGTCATAAAAGGTTTGTATTGGGGAGGCGATTTTAAGGAGTTGGTTATAAAAATTGATAAGGGCGAAATTCTCCCCGAAAATATTCGGTTTTATTTGGGATATTCGGGTTGGGATTGCGGGCAACTTGAGGCCGAAATAGAGCGCAAAACCTGGCTGGTGGCCCCGGCCCATATCGATAGTGTTTTTAACCTTGACGCTACAAAATTATGGAAACAAACGATGCAATCTTTAGGCGGCGAATTTGCCTTACTCGCCAACTCACCCCTTAACCCAAATTTGAATTAACGCGATTTAACGCAAAACTTAAATAAGCATTCAAAAGGCAAAACCCCTCTACTTGATCCTTCTCAACCTCAACCTCAACCTAATCCTTTAACCTTTCTACTTTATCCTTCTCAACCTCAACCTCAACCTTAACCTTAACCTTAACCTCAACCTCAACTTTATCCTTTCTACTTTATCCTTCTCAACCACAACCTCAACCTTATCCTTTAACCTTTTAACTTTATCCTTCTCAACCTTAACCTTAACCTTAACCTCAACTTTATCCTTCTCACCCTCAACCTCAACCTACCACACCCCAATCTTTTCCAAATCCCATTTTCCATGGATTCTTAGCACTTTCTCAATTAATTCGCGCACACATCCGCCACCGCCGGGATACATAGATACAAAATCACAAATTTCTTTTATATCATGCGCGGCATCTTGAGGGCAACATTTTAACCCCACGTGTTTTATTAATTGATAATCTGGAATATCATCGCCCATATACGCTATTTCATTTGGGTCTAAATTTTTCGATTTAATGTATTCCATAAATACAGGCCATTTCTCATGCACATTCATAAACACATCTTTAATACCAAGCCCCTCCAATCGTTTCAATACTCCTGCCGAGTTTCCTCCCGATATAACACAGATATTATACCCCAGTTTAATGGCCAATTGCAAAGCAAAACCATCCTTGATGTTAAAACTACGCAGCATATTTCCTTCGTCGGTTACCAATACCTGACCATTCGTCATCACCCCGTCAACATCCAGGATGAAGGTATTAATGGGCTTGAGTTTTTCTAGATACATGGTTCAATTAGGCCTGGTTATCTCTCCATTCATAAACCCATTTGGATTGAATCATTTCTAAATGGCCTTCGTTGCATTCGTCGCGTTGTCCTTTGAAATTTGGCAATTCCAAAACCCATTCTATTAAATCGGTAAAACGCACGCGGTATATTTGGCTTTCGCCAAAATCGTCCCCAAATTTTTCATAAAGGCCTATGGCCACATCCTCGTGATCGTTCCAATAAAAGGGTAGGTGAAATGAAGTATTCATTGTTTAATCTGTTCTGATTTTTTAAAAATTAATGGCCCAAGTGAACCGACTGGTCGGGTATGGTAACTTCTACATTGCCTGCAATAATGCATTGACATGCAAGGCGTGAATTGATACGTGGCGCAACCGCCCTATCGATAAAATCTTCTTCGGCATCGCTAATTTCGGGCAATGTATCCATTCCTTGCTCCACATAAACCTGACAGGTACTGCAAGCGCATACGGCGCCACAATTGTGATGCAATGAAATGTTGTTGTCCAAAGCGGCATCTAATAAAGTGTCGCCTTCTCTTACCTCAACTGTAATGGGCGTGGATTGATTGAATAATTTGAATTTTACGGTGTATGTATGGCCCATGTATATAAAGCGCGAAGGTAATCAAAAGGCAGTGAACCCACAAAATTGAATTGAAAGCAACCCCCTTAAAATAAATTCGTCTATAGTCTAAAATATTCATCGCTTAAGGCGATTTTTGCAAATAGAATTCGTTCAAATGAAAAAAATTAGTTTCTTAAGTTTAATATTCCTTTCAATTCTAGGCCAAGCAACGCCTTTCAAAGAAATACCTAAGCCTTTGTCGTCCCTAATAGGGCATCGAATTTTTGAAAGTCCGCTCAGCGAATGGCTCGAAAAAAACGGATACAGTACCGCCACAGAAGAGCTCCGACAGGACGGCCCCATCCTATTTATTCGGCATTACGAAAGAGGGTATTCGATGATGCTCGACATTAACATGGTTCTAAATTCGATATCGCTTTATAAGCAAGGCGCCAATTTTAAGACTTATAAAGGGGCTTTACCACTAAATCTTAAATTTGGGATGAAACGCGATTCGTTGTACCAAGTAATCGACCTTAAACTTTTGGAGGTTGAAGACAATCCTTATGCCCTGATTCGAAACTGGAACAATACTACACTGCAGCTTTTGTTTACTACCAAGGGCTTGAACCAAATTAATATATTAACGAACGATACCATTTCGAAAGCAAATGATATGAATTATGTTCGTTTGGTTTCGAACGGCCTAATCCTTTCGGGCGATTGCGATAGCGTTGAAGGCAGAATGTCGTGGAACAACGGCAAAGCTATTTACGATGGGCAATGGAAAAATAATATGCCACACGGCAAAGGTTATTTTATTGACGAGGATTCTAACTGGTATAAAGGCGAATTTAAGTACGGCTTTTTTTGGGGTCAAGGCCAAATGAATGTTAACGCTTACTACAATTACACCGGCGCATTTATTATGAGCCGTAGGCAAGGACATGGCCTTTGCAAATTTATTTTGCCAAAAGATGAATTGTATGAAGGCGCTTGGCATCAGGATAATATGCATGGACTGGGGCGATACATTACCACCCCCCAACATTTTTATTACGGCAACATGATGGATAATAAGTTTAACGGGCGTGGCAAATTAGTGATGCCCGATGGCTGGATGGAAGGAAACTTTAAAGATGGATTGCCCAATGGCGCCATGCAACAATTCATCAAGCTAGACAATACATTGATTGAAGGAAAATGGTTGGACGGAAAACGCGAAGGAAAATTTAAATTGACCAATATGGCTTCAAAAAAAGTAAGCTACCGTCAGTTTGTGGGCGATATTGAAATAATGGACAAATAACCTATCCTAAAAAAATATCAGGCCTCATTTTCGAGGCAATTTTTTATTTACCTATAAACATACTGCACCACATTTTTAGAATGTTGTTCCATCAATATCGCTTTCGAATCTAATAGACTTGGCAATCCTTGTTTTTTATAATTATGAAGGGTAATCAAGGTTAAGTTTTTGACTACCTCTATTGCAAATATCTCCGACAGTTGATCAATTAAGGGATTAAATTTACGTTCGTCGTAATTTGAACAAAACGAAAAACTTATGGCCGAGTTTTGCATAAGGTTAATTTGAACTTTTGCCGCTGCAAGCATCGTAAATACCGAACTAAGATGCGACTCGACAATAAATGAAAAATCTTTGGATGATAAATTCACTAAAACCTGATCATCCTTAAAAATATAACAGGGTATGGATTCTTCTTCGTTTGTTATTTTTTCTTTAATCACCGAGCCCTCGGCCTCAGGGTTTAAAAATGATTTAACATATAATGGAATAGATTTTCGCAGCAAGGGTTGAATGGTTTTTGGATGCAAAATGGTAGCGCCATAATAAGCTAACTCTATGGCTTTGCTAAATGAAATTTCATGCATGATGATGGTATTTTCCATTCGCTTAGGATCGGCATTCATCACGCCTGCCACATCTTTCCAGATGGTTACACTTTCGGCATTGAGGCAATAGGCAAAAATGGAGGCCGAATAATCCGAACCCTCTCTGCCTAAGGTAGTGGTATTGTTGCGATTGGTTCGGCCTATAAATCCTTGTGTAATCACCAATTGACGATCGACAATGGGTTTTAGCCTATTGCTAATTATTTCTTCGGTAGATCCCCAATTAATTCGCGCTTGGCGATAATCTTCGGTGGTATTTATAAAGTTGCGGGCATCGAGCCACCTATTATTAATGCCTACCGTTTGCAGGTAGATGCTTATTATTTTTGTACTTATCAATTCGCCGTATCCAATAATTTGATCGTAAAGAAAATCAAATTCTGTATTTACGGGTCGTGTTTCGATATAGCATTCCAATTCGATAAATAAATTATCAACTTCGTGGTAATTATTCTGCAAATCACCTCCAATCAAATGGCCGATAATGGTATTGTGAAACGATTTTATATCGGCTAATTCTACAGCGGCGTCCTCACTATTTCCGTCGTACCATGCATTAAGCATTCGCTCTAATCCATTGGTGGTTTTGCCCATTGCACTAATAACCACCAAAAGTTTTTGATTTTGATAACGCTTTAAAATATTTCCAACATTAACCACCGCCTCGGCATCTTTAACCGACGCTCCACCAAATTTGAATACATTCATGCCTGCGAAATTAAGAATTCTAAAGGAAAGAATTGGGATGTCTCTTTAAGCCCTAAATCGAAATACTGAATATACATCAAAACCTAAGAGCTGTCCTAATGTTGTTTGGCTTTTTTTAAAAAAAACCATAACGCTTTATTCATCCCAATCTACGATGAACAAATTGGTATCTCGGGTTCCTCCATTGTTTCGGTTCGAACTAAAAATAAGCTTTTTGCCATTGGGCGAAAACATGGGAAACGCATCGAAACCGCCGTCGCGGCTAAGTTTTACTAAGCCCGTTCCGTCCAAATTAACCATGTATAAATTAAAAGGAAAGCCCCTTTTATATTCATGATTCGATGCAAAAATGATGCGCTTGCCACTGTGATCGAAATTTGGTGCCCAATTGGCATTTCCTAATTTGGTTATTTGCGTAGCCTGGCTCCCATCGGCATTGGCCACAAATACTTCCATTTTTGTAGGGGCTACTAAGCCTTTGGCCAATAAATCTTTATATTCTTTAACGTCTTCGTCGGATGTTGGTCGCGATGCACGCCAAACAATTTTTGTACCATCAGGACTAAACCATGCACCGCCATCGTAACCCAATTCGTTTGTAATTTGTTTGACATTGCCTCCATCAATATCCATCAAAAACAAATCGATATCGCCATTGCGCGTACTGGTAAAAATTATTTTATCGCCTTTTGGCGAAACGGTAGCCTCGGCATCGTAGCCCGGCGATTGAGTTAATTGTTTGGTAATTTTGCCATTTAAATCGGCCACAAAAATATCAAAGCCGTCGTACAAAGGCCATACATACTTTTTTAGA
>CAMDXE010000128.1 GCA_945878925.1 Chitinophaga pinensis | reverse complement strand
CCCTAAAAGCTCAATCCATAAACGAAACGCAATTTCAAATTTTTCAATGGCTTGGTTTGTTAGATATGAACGTTAAAGTTATCATTATTTTAATGGTAATAGTAGCTGTGGTAAATATGATGACCGCCCTTTTGGTTTTAATCATTGACCGAACCCCAATGATTGGCCTCTTAAAGGCTATGGGAGGGCGCACTAAGTTGATACGAAAGCTATTTTTATATAATGGAGCAAAAAATTTAGTTAAGGGTTTAGTTCTTGGCAATATTATTGGGTTGGGATTGGGAAGTATTCAACATTTTTTTGGCTTTATTAAACTCAATGAAGAAACCTATTATGTTTCGCAAGTGCCGTTTTCAATTTCGATAATCGAAGTGTTGTACATTAATGGTATCACCTTTTTGGTTTGCACATTTTTGTTAATCATTCCGGCCATGTATGTTGCACGTATTCAACCCGTAAAGGCCATTAAGTTTGACTAATAAAAGCAGTTTGAGGCTGCCAAAAAATTATTGAAAACCAACTAAAAAATAACCTATACTTGCCTTATGTTGGCCCCTCGAAAAATTTCAGTTTGCTCATCGAAGCGTTTTACTAAGTTGCTTGTTATTTTTACAGCGGGCCTTCTGGCATTTCAAGCTAAAGCTCAACATACGTTTTCGATAGTTGCTGTAGATTCGGTCACTGGAGAAATTGGGAGCGCAGGTGCTACTTGTGGCGACAGTATTATTTGGCCCGGCACGCCAGGTGCAAAAATTATCAGCGAAATAATTCCAGGCAAAGGAGCCATTCATACCCAATCGTATTATTTGGCCAATAATCAAAAAAATGCGCATACTCGAATGATAGCAGGCGATAGTCCAAACGAAATAATTAATTGGCTTACCCTGCATGACGTTGAAAACGATGAAACCATTCGTCAATATGGCATTGTTGATTATAATGCTGGCCATCCAAGAAGTGCGGCATATACCGGATCGGGATGCTTTGATTATAAAAATCATATAAGCGGAAAGCATTATAGCATACAGGGGAACATTTTAATTGGTCAATATGTTTTAGATTCTATGGAATCATTTTTCAACAGAACCAAAGGACCCCTGGCCGACAAACTGATGGCTGCCATGCAGGGGGCTAAAATAGTTGGCGCCGATAGCCGTTGTAAACCCAATGGAACCAGCTCGCTTTCGGCTTTTATTCGTGTGGCCAAACCTAGCGACCAACCCCTTTTACTCTATTTAGATCTTAATATAGCAGGAACCACTCCCGGAGCCGAACCCATTGATAAATTGCAAAAAAAATATGACCATTGGAAATCCACCTTGGGGCACAACACCTTAGTTTCTAGAAATCCATTTGGCATATCATACTTGCCAAACCCATGCACGACAAAACTAAACCTAAGTATTGAGCCATCAAAAGCTGATAAAATAATGCTGCTCGACCCATTTGGAAGGTTAGTTTTCTGTCAAAATATTAGCGCCATCAACTCAGAAATTGACATGAGGCCATTTACCAAAGGGGTCTATATTATGACCTTTTATAAATCAGGAATGTTGATACATACATCGCGCGTTATTAAGAACTAAAAAATAGCTTAGGTTTGCAACACATTCCTAAAAAAACCAAAGATTATATAAAAACCCTCTTAACCATAAAATTTATTAAAAGTCATTATGAAAAATAAGACCATACTATTCCTCGTATTTCTTACACCAATATTCCTTTTTGCTCAATCTTCCAAAACCATTAAGGACTACCAAGCCCTTATCCTTAGCCAAGCTACTGGACTAAAAGCCGGTGATTTAAGCGAAATAAAACTAACATCTCAATCACAGGATAACAGCAATGGCGTAACCCATATTTATTTCAACCAATACTATAAATCTATTCCCATTCATAATGCGGTATTAGGATTGCACTTGGACAAAAATGGTAAAGTGTTGCACATGAACCACACGTTTTTCAAAAATTTAGAGTCCATTAGCACAGATGTTGCCTCTCAAATTTCGGAAAAAGATGCCGCTAATATAGCCCTAATCGAAAAAAATAAAACCCAAAACCCTTCTTCTATTTCAACAGCTTTGGAACTTATATCAATGGCCGATTCTAAATATATTTTCAAAGACGCCAAATTGGCCCAAGGGGATATTACGGTAGATAAAACTTGGCTTATGCAAGGCGAAAAAATGATTTTGACGTGGAACGTAAATTGGTTAACACGCGACGAGCAAAATTGGTGGAATATAAGAGTAAATGCCAACTCGGGTAAAATTGAAGATGAAAATAATTGGGTGGTCGATTGCCAAGCTGCCCATTTGGATAATCATTCCTCCGAACCGAAACCTAATTTTATTCCTGGCGAGGGAATTGGTGAAGGCAAATCGAGTGCTAAATATAATGTTTTGCCACGCCCAATCGAAAGTCCAAGTCATGGCGACATGGCTTTGCTCAACGACCCAAGCGACAGCCTTTCGTCGCCATTTAGCTGGCACGATGACAATGGCGCAGTAGGCCACGAATACACAATTACCCGAGGAAATAATGTGTATGCTTCGGATGATATCAATAACGATAATGCTCCGGGATATAGCCCAAATGGAGGATCTACCCTTAATTTTAATTTTCCTTTTGACAAAACAAAAAAGCATTCTGATTATCTAGATGCAGCCATTACCAATTTATTTTACTGGAACAATTTAATGCACGATGTGTGGTATCATTATGGGTTTGACGATGCGTCTGGAAATTTTCAGGCCAATAATTATGGCCGCGGCGGTGCTGGAAGCGATGAGGTAAGTGCCGATGCACAGGACGGAAGCGGAACCAATAACGCCAATTTTGCCACCCCACCTGATGGCCAAAACCCAAGAATGCAAATGTACGTTTGGAACGTTAGCAGCGCCAGTTTGTTGCTAAGAGTAACTCAACCGAGTAGCATTGCCAAACCTTATACATCGGTGTTGGCGGCATTTGGCCCAAAATTAACAAAAACCCCCATTACAGGTAATATTGTTTTGGTAAACGATGGAACAGCCACCCCAAGCTTGGGTTGCCAGGCCTTAACCAACGGCACAAGTATCAATGGTCAAATTGCGCTTATTGATAGAGGCACTTGTAAATTTAATGAAAAGGTAAAATTTGCACAGGATAAGGGCGCCAAAGCGGTAATTATTATAAATAATGTAAGTGGCAATCCAACCACCATGAGCAGCGATGGCTCGCTTACAATTACCATACCGGCTATAATGATTTCGAAAACCGATGGCGATATTATAAAAAACACTTTAAAAACGGTTACAGTCAAAGGAAGCCTTTACGACTCATTAGCTACGGCTGGAAAACAATACGATAGCGATTTTGATAACGGTGTTATTTCGCATGAATATGGTCACGGAATTTCGAACCGACTAACCGGAGGAGCCTCCAATACCAATTGCCTTACCAATCAGGAACAAATGGGCGAAGGATGGAGTGATTTTTTTGCTTTGGTAATGACGCATAAACCAGGTGACAAAGGAAGCGATAAACATGGCATAGGCACCTACGTTACCGATGAAGCAAACGATGGAAATGGCATACGAAATTATCCATACAGCACTTCGTTAAGCATAAATCCGGTAACCTATAACGATATAAAAGCATTCTCTGTGCCTCATGGAGTAGGTTCGGTTTGGTGTAGCATGCTTTGGGATTTATATTGGGATTTGATTGCCAAGCACGGCTACGATCCAAATATTTACACTGGCAAAGGAGGCAATAATACTGCCATGAAATTGGTAATCGATGGTATGAAACTGCAACCCTGCAATCCTGGTTTTGAAGATGGAAGAAACGCCATATTGTTGGCCGACAGGCTAAACAATTCGGGAGCCAATCAAGATATTATTTGGAAATCGTTTGCGCGTCGAGGCTTAGGGTATGGTGCAAGCCAGGGATCAAACAATAGCCGAACCGACGGAACCGAAAGTTTTGTAGTCCCCAAATTTGATTTGCCAACGGTAAGCAAAACGACCTTAGCAGAAATGAGAAACAGAGACACTTTAGCCTATAAAATTGTGATAAAAAACACAAACCCTAGCTCGGTTTATCAAATTACATTTAAAGATACCTTAGCTACAGGTTTAGAATTTATAAAAACAATCGGCTATACAAAAGGCACTTACTCAGCCCCTGTTTACACGGCCAATTTCGATACTATTAAAGCGGGCGATTCCATTGTTTTTTCAATTATAACAAGAGTAAATTCGGCCTTTTCGACGCATTATGTCGAAACCACCGATTTTGAACTTGGGCCAGGCAATTGGCATGATTCGGCTTTGGAAGGAGAAGGGGATTGGGCCACTCGAACCAATAAAAAATACAAGGGGGCTCGGAGTTTTTTTGTGCCCAATGCGGAAGTCAAAAGCGATATAACGCTTGCAAAAACTTTCGATCTTAATTACGATAATCCTTATTTAGTGTTTTACCATTGGTATAATACCGAATCGGATTGGGATGGGGCCGTGGTTGAAATATTAAAAAATGGAACTTGGATAGATCTTGGGCCACAAATTATTGAGAACGGATATAACAAAACGATTTCGACTAACCCCGAAAGCAATATCAGTGGGCAAAAAGCATTTTCGGGCAACTCTGGTAAGTTTATTCGAAGCATGATTGATCTTAAGGCATACAAAAATTTAAAGACCGATATTCGTTTTCGATTCGTGAGCGACGCCGCTCAAGGAGGCGAGGGATGGTATATTGACGACATTACCTTGGTCGACAATTTTTATTCGATTACAAATTCGGCTTCGGTAAAAGCCACAACTGGCGCCACATCGCGCAGTTCGGTTACCACCCTTATTTTAAAAGAAAAAGAAATTGGTATTGCCTTACCCAAGCGCTTAGGGTTTAGCGTTTCGCCTAACCCCTTTAACAACTACATTGACATTTTCTCGAATCAGATTGATTATAAATTTACGTTGACCGATGTAATGGGTCGAGTAATTTATCAAGTAAATAATGCCAAAAATTCGATGCAGTTAGAAACAATTGGATTGCCCTCTGGAACCTATTTCTTGAAATTGGAAACCGACATGGGTTGTGACGTAATAAAATTAATTAAATAAAGCTTTTTTACGTGAATCATAAAATTGCCATCGTAATGCCTGCATATAATGAAGGCGAAGTTATAGCAGAGGTGGTCGAAAAATGGACCAGCTTATTACAAAAAGGATTTAAGGAAGAGGATAATGCGCGATTGATTGTCATAAACGACGGATCGAAAGACAATACTGGCGAAATCTTAGACAGCCTTAGCAAAACCAATCCTTACTTAATAGCCATCAACCAAACCAATGCAGGGCATGGGCACGCCGTTGTAAATGCTTATAAAAAAGCCATTGAATTAAACGCCGAATATGTTTTTCAAACCGATAGCGATGATCAATTCGAAACCGACGATTTTTTTAAATTATGGGAAAAACGGCAAGCCTCCGATTTTGTTTTAGGGTATCGCAAACAAAGATTTGATGCCCCCATCCGCCTCATAATTACCCGCATATTAAAAGCCTCAATTTTTCTGTTTTTAGGCGCGCCCATCGAAGACAGCAATATTCCATTCAGGCTTATCAAAGGCAATTATTTAAAAAAATTAATAGCCCAATTGCCAAATCCTACCCCATTTGCTCCTAATATTTTTTTGGCGGTAATGGCCAAGAGGGCCGGTTGTAAATTATTCAGCATTCCCATAACGCATAAAGACCGACACACTGGAGAGGTTAGCATCAAAAAAATGAAATTGCTGAGCGTATGTTGGCAAAGTTTTAAAGAATTACTGGCGTTTCGAAACGCCCTACCCGAAATTGTCAGAACCCTAAAACAATAATCTATTTGAACGTGCTGCTTGCCTAAAAAGCATTTATAGCCATACCATCAAAATTGCCAGAACTCATGAGCAATAAAATGGATTTATCCTCCAAGTTTTTTTGAATTTTTTCTTCTAAATTACTGCGTTCATTAATAACAAGTACCCCTCCTCCAAATTGTTGAGCTACAAAATCAGGATCGAGCATGTCCATTTTTTTAAGCTCAAATACATGGGTGTTATAATAAACAATAGCCGTATTTAAGCCTTGCATGGCGCCGTGGTATTCCTTTAAAAAATCGGCATTAAGGCTGCTGAATGTATGGAGCTCGAACACTCCAATTATATTAAATCCTTCAAATTGCTCGATAGCCGCCTGCACCGTTGCTCGTAGCTTTGATGGAGAATGTGCAAAATCTCTAAAAATTTTTATCCTCGGGGTATCTTTGATTTTTTCAAGCCTTTTGGCCGCTCCTTTAAAATCGGATACCAAATTCCAAAACTCCGCTTCGTTTATACCTATGGTTTCGCAAGCCATTTTCGCCGCTTGAAGGTTCAAAAGATTATGCTTACCAAACACCTCAAGGGGATACGTATTTCCCAAATGCTTGATGCTCGTTATTCCATTTTCGATGCTGAAATTGGGGACCGAGTAGGGCAAAGCTTCGCATGTAGCATTTTTGGCAATTTGAACCAAATCGGGATCCGAATCGCAATAAATTAAGGTGCCGGATGCTTCTATGGTGTCAATAAAAGTTTTA
>CAMDXE010000127.1 GCA_945878925.1 Chitinophaga pinensis | reverse complement strand
TAATGCCTGAATTGCATTTTCGCGAGTTTACGAATTTAGAAGAATAGTCAAAAAAGATAATCTCTGAACTTGAGGAAACGATAAATAGTCTGACTGAAAAAAGTGAAGAAGATTTTGGGAAAGGAAAGCTTTACGTGACTTACATTTAGTAAAAAAATTAAGGAATACTTATTTCGTGCGTTTTAACAGCGTCATGCACTATTAAAATTCCTTTTTTATAAGCGCTCATATCAAATTCGTACCATAAATTACAGGCCATGAGACAGAATTCGGGATTACTTATTAAATAGGCATAGGTAGTAGTAACTCCCAATTTTTGAGTCGTTTTATAAATAGCCAATGTGTGCTTGCGGCCTATGGTGCATCCACTGTAACTTAGCAATACTTTTAATTTGTCGTTTTCAATCTTATACGAATCTATGGTGCTGGTGCGCTCGGCCAAGAGTATCGAAATACTATCGCGGTTGCGCAATAAACCTATATAATTGGTAATAATAGTTTCGTTGGGTATGGCTTGTGCCGCAGTAAGTTCGATATAATCTTTAGTATGGCCCGTATTTTTTCGCACATAGCCCGAATATTGAATTGGCATTCCATCTTTTCGCAAAGCCAGGGCTAAGGCACACGGATAATATTTGGTATAGGTAAAGGCATTGATGTAATTGGAAATATAGTAGACGGTATCTTCTTTGTGAACCGTTCCGTTATACAATTCGACGGTATCGATTGCCGTATATTGCACACAGGTTGGCTCGGCTGGATACGGGCCTTTATAGCTATCGTTGCATGAAAACATCCCCACAAGCCAAATCAACCCTATAAAATATCGCGAGAAACGTAAACTTATTTTTATGCTCATTGAATAAAAACAAAATTAATTGAAAGGATTCTACAATTTACACCCCCCCTGTATTTATTTTTTAGACATAAAAAAGCAGATACACTTTTAAGGGTATCTGCTTTTAAATTGCTATTAAGCTTTTTTTAGGTAAGGTTATCCTTACTTAATAATTTTCATTTCGTTAAGCAAATAGCCTGCACCGGCATATTTGTCGAGTATAAAAAGGGTATAGCGAATGTCTAAAGATATCGTTCTTTGCAAGGCCGGCTCAAAAGCAAAATCGCTGCTTATGGCTTCCCAATTCCCATCAAAAGCGGTACCAATTAGTTCGCCATTGCCATTTATTACAGGACTACCGCTATTGCCACCGGTTATGTCGTTGGTGGTCAAAAAACAAGTGTGCAAATCTCCATTAGCATCGGCATATTGACCGAAATCTTTCTTTTGCATCAATTCTATCAATTTGACAGGCGCATCAAATTCAATATCGCCAGGCTGATATTTTTCAACGACGCCTCTATCGGTGGTATATTCTTTGTATAAAACCGCATCGCGGGCTTCATAATTCTGAACCGTTCCATAAGTCAAACGCATGGTGCCATTGGCATCGGGGCTAAACGTTTTGCCCGCTTGCATTTCAATCATGGCACTTTGGAACAGGCGATTGGCACGGCCCAGTTTATCGTTTATTTCTGTATAAATGGGTTTCATTTCTTCAGCCATTTTTTTGGAATAAGCGCTAGCAATGCTATAGATAGGGTCTTTTTTAAGCGCCTTTAAACTTGGGGCTTTCAAAAATTTCTCTAATTTGGCTTGATCTACAAACATTGATTTTTTGAAAAGGGTCTCGGCTAATTTCACGTAGTCTTTCTTGGCTTTGTCCACCATGTCGATTATTTCTTTAGGCAATTGAGCATGATCAATATCTTCATATAAATATTGAAGCACTTTGGCTAAAACTTTCTTTTCGATGGGGGTGTAAAATTCTTTAAAAATTTCGGGAGTAGCTTTTAGGTTAGCGTTAGCAAATTCATCAATTTTCTTTTTCGAAGCTTCATCCTGGGTTTCGGCTGCCAATAATTTTTCGAGCATTATAAAGCCTGAAGCTAAGGATAGAGGTTGGGCCGTTGGAAATATTTCGCCATAATAAGTTTGCAATAATCCATATTGATTCAAGTTTTTATAAGCGTCTTTATACAAGCTAAACGTTTCGGCATAAACCGGGGCTTTTTGATTGGCATCTATCCAAGTTATCATTTCCTTTTCGGCGGCAGAGCGGCGTTCGTAAAGTTTCAGATTTTTCAATCCATCTACTTCACCCATAAATTTTTTCCAATAATTGCTTAATCCGGCATATTTATCGGCATACATCAATTTAATATTAGGATCGGCATGCATAGATTCTTCATAAATATCTAAGACTGCACGTCTGATTTTTACGCGAGCAGGGCGTTCTTTATTCGAATAATAGTTAATTCCGTCGCTATAGGTATAGCGAGAAGTTCGTCCTGGATAGCCCAAAATCATGGCAAAATCGCCAGGCTGTGTGCCCTTTAATGATATTGGAAAAAAGTGTTTTGGGGTGAAAGGCTTATTGCTTTCATTAAAATCGGCTGGTTTATTATCTTTATCAGCATAAATACGAAACATGCTAAAATCGCAGGTATGACGAGGCCACATCCAATTGTCGGTTTCGCCTCCAAATTTACCTACATTTTCGGGTGGAGCTCCTACCAAACGAATGTCGCGATAAACCTCATAATACATGGCCAAAAATTTATTTCCATTATAAAATGGAATAATCTCAACTAAATATTTTTTATCATCGCGAGTCATCAACTCTTCTTTGGTTTTGGCTATTTGCGTTGCCACAGCTTTGCCACGGGCCACTTCTTCGTCGTTCACATTTATACCAGTTAGCACCATATCGCTTACTTCTTCCACCCTTACTAAAATACCAATGTTAAAACTTGCTTTGCGTTCGCTTTTGCGATCTTTGGCAAAAAAACCATTTTTCAGAATATTGTCTTCGGGAGTGCTTAATTCCTGAATAGCCCCATATCCACAGTGGTGGTTGCTCAAAAACAGGCCTTCGTTCGAAATAATTTCGCCTGTGCAAAACATTCGGTTGCTGCCGCGTTGCATAAGGCGCAAAACACCGTCTTTAACGCACGACTGATTGATGCTGTAAATGTCTTCGGCTGTTAGTTTTAGCCCTTTTGCCTGCATATCGTTTTCCAATTGCTTTAAAAGGGTAAGCGGCCACATGCCTTCATCGGCTTTCGAACTGATTACAGAGGCAAATAGGCATAAAATTAGTATGTAAATCTTTTTCATTTCTGGTGTATTTATTGGATTAAGTTTTGATTTGTAATTCGAGTCGGCAATATTAATTAAAATATGTTTAAATCTTTTAAGCGGACGGCTAAAGTTTCGACTAATCAAGTTTCAAAACAGCCATAAAAGCCGATTGTGGAATTTCGACTCTTCCCACCTGTTTCATTCGTTTTTTTCCTTCCTTTTGTTTTTCCAAAAGTTTGCGTTTTCGGCTTATATCTCCTCCATAGCATTTGGCTGTAACATCCTTACGCATGGCTTTAATGCTTTCGCGTGCTATGACCTTGGCTCCTATAGCCGCTTGAATTGGAATTTCGAACATTTGACGCGGAATTAATTCTCTCAGTTTTTCGCAAATCTTTTTTCCATATTCGTAGGCTTTGCTTCGATGTAATATGGAGGACAAGGCATCTACTTGTTCGCTATTTAATAATATATCCAACTTTATCAAATCCGAATCGCGGTATCCTATTGGGTGATAATCGAAAGATGCATAGCCCTTAGAAATGGTTTTTAGTTTGTCGTAAAAATCAAATACCACCTCTGCCATAGGCATTTCAAATATTAATTCGACACGATTGGTAGTTAAAAAATTTTGGGACATTAACACCCCGCGTTTGTTAATACACAAACTAATGACAGGCCCAATGTAATCGCTGCTTGTAATAACTTGTGCATTTATATAAGGCTCCTCGATATAATCGATAATGGATGGATCGGGCAAATCGGAAGGATTGTTTACAATGAGTTCAGTACCCTTTTTTGTATAGCAATGAAACGATACGTTTGGAACGGTGGTAATAACGGTCATGCCAAACTCGCGTTCCAAGCGTTCTTGAATAATTTCCATGTGCAGCATTCCTAAAAACCCGCAGCGAAAGCCAAAGCCTAAAGCAGCTGACGATTCGGGCTCAAAAACCAAGGAAGCATCGTTTAGTTGCAATTTTCCCATCGAGTCGCGCAGGTCTTCAAAATCGTCGGTTTCGATAGGATAAATACCCGCAAAAACCATTGGCTTTACATCTTCAAATCCTTGAATCCCCTCTAGGCAAGGCCGTCCAAAGGTGGTAAGCGTGTCGCCTACTTTAACCTCTTTGGCTTCTTTTATTCCTGATATAATATAGCCCACATCGCCAGCAAACACCTCTTGTCGAGGCTCTGGTTTCAGCCTTAATATGCCAACTTCATCGGCAAAATATTCTTTTCCAGTATTGATAAACTTAACTTTGTCACCTTTTTTTAACGAACCATCCAAAATTCGGAAATAGGCTATTATACCCCTAAATGAATTAAAAACCGAATCAAATATTAAAGCTTTCAAGGGAGCATTCACATCGCCTTTTGGAGCTGGAACCCTTTCAATAATTGCTTTCAATATCGTTTCAACCCCAAGACCTGTTTTGCCGCTAGCCGGAATAATTTCTTCGCGCTCACACATTATTAAATCACAAATTTGATCCTTAACCTCCTCGGGCATGGCGCCTGGAAGGTCCATTTTATTAAGAACCGGAATGATGATTAAATTGTTATTTAGGGCCAAATAAAGGTTAGAAATGGTTTGCGCTTGTATCCCTTGTGAGGCATCAACAATAAGTAGAGCGCCTTCGCAAGCCGCAATGGATCGGCTTACCTCGTATGAAAAATCGACGTGACCGGGCGTATCTATTAAATTTAATACATATTTTTTCCCTTCAAAGGTATAATCCATCTGTATGGCATGACTTTTGATAGTAATGCCTCGCTCCCGTTCAATATCCATATCGTCTAAAACTTGCGCTTGTTTTTCGCGCGAGCTTATGGTACCTGTGGTATCTAATAAGCGATCGGCTAAGGTACTTTTGCCATGATCGATATGGGCAATAATGCAAAAATTACGGATGTTTTCCATTCAAAAAAAAGAGTGCAAATATAGGAAGATTCGGGGTGATTATTTTGGTTAATATTCCTTTAAATATTGCCAAATACAAGCAAAAAACTATGCCCTATTTACCTCTCCCTTGGACCATAATCAACAAGGTGTAAATTCCGATTTTAAAATCGAGGGCAAGGCTCATATTTTCAAGGTATAGTAAATCAAATTTAAGGCGTTGAAGCATCTCATCAATGTTTTCGGCATAACCATATTTTACTTGCCCCCACGAGGTTATACCTGGCCTTATTTTGTGCAATCGCACATAATGCGGGGCGCGCTGAATGATTTGATCTATAAAAAATTGGCGTTCGGGCCTTGGCCCCACCACCGACATATCGCCTTTTAACACATTCAAAAATTGCGGCAATTCGTCCATTCGCGATTTTCGCAAAAACCTGCCAAATTTTGTAATTCGTGGATCGTCTTCTTTCGAAAGTTGAGGGCCACCCAATTCAGCATCTACACGCATGGTTCTAAATTTGATAATTTTGAAAACTTGCCCATCTATGCCTATTCGAAGTTGTTTAAAAAATACAGGACCTCTCGTGGTAAGCTTTACCAACAATCCAATAATCACATAAAATGGCAGAAACAAACTCAAAATAATTAACGAAAAAATAATGTCAAAAACGCGTTTCAACGATTTTTGCCAATAGGGCATTATTTCGGTATTCACTTCAATAAGTATCGCTCCTAATATATTGCTCATCCGCACCGAACCCGATAAAATATCGTATATATCTGGAATTATTTTTATAGCGACGTGTTTTAAGGAGAGAAGGTTTAATATTTTATTAATTTTATCATTTTCAGCCGTTTCGATGGCAATAATAACTTCCTCAATTTTGTAAGTTTCGATAATCTCGGGTAAAGATTCGTAGCTTCCTAATCTTTGGAGTTTCGACTGCATGAGGCCCGAATCTTCTCCATTAACGGTCACAAAACCTTTAAAATAATAACCCTCCTTTTCATGAGCCTTCGAGAGGTCATTGTATAATTGAAGCGCTTTTTCGTTGCTTCCTATCAAAACCGTATTAAATCCCAATTTGCCCGAAATAATTTTTCGATGAATAGAGGTGGATATAAGAATTCGAAAAAATGCAGTAGGCAAAAAATGAACCACGAAAAGCAGGCCTATCGTTTGATAATATGATTTATAGCCTACAATATAATCGTCGAGAATAATGGTAAAGAAAATTAGAATAACTCCAATTACGGACAATAAAAAGAGTTCGGAAATTTCTTTTAATCGCGATTTTTTGAGTATGTTGTGATAAAGGCCATAAATCCTATAGAGTATAACCCACGCGACGGGAATAATTATGACCCCTAAAAAAAACTTATAATCGGTGTAGACCGATGCCAACGTTTGCCCTTCAATATTTACTTTTCGAAACACAAATACCAAGAACCATGCGAATGAAGCGGTAATCACATCCGAAATGAGGTAGGCTATTTTGTACTGAATGCGGGTCAAAAATGTAATAGTTTTAAATTGTCAATTAATATAACGGCAGAACTATCTACTT
>CAMDXE010000126.1 GCA_945878925.1 Chitinophaga pinensis | reverse complement strand
CAGGTGGTTAAAAATTTTAAATTACTAAAAAGCGAAAAATTGCATTTAGGCCTTGGGGTTCGACTTGCTTATACATTTGGCAATTTGGTTGAATACACCACTGCTCCAGCAAAACACACTAAAAGTATGGACGCCATTGACACCATTCGTGTTGAAAACCCCATGCTATTTAGCACCAATCTTTCCTTAAATGCCTCCTATCATTTTACTAATAAATGGTCGATTGGATGCAATATTGATGCCATTGGTTTTTCGTTTGGGAAAAAAACGGTTGCTAATTACTACCCAAGTTTTGCTTCGCAAAGTGAAACACCTGCTCGAAAACAGCTATTGGATGAAAAAATAACGCCAACAGTTAACAATTTTTTAGTTTTTGGAAACTATACAAAGGGATCAATTTGTGCCGAGGCTTTTATAAGGTATACTCATAAAGATCGCTACAGCTATAAATTGGGTTATGGGCATTATACAAGCGAATACGAGTCGTCGAAACGAATTGGCCATAACGATAACTATAGATTTCGAAACACTTCGGCAAAAATTCTAATAGGCTTTGGCTATAGTTTTATATAGCAAAAAATTTAGCCATTACCTGCCATCGAAAATTTGCTTCGGTAAATCCCACATGCATACAAAGCAGCGGTTTCGGTTCGAAGCCTAGATTTGCCCAAAGAAACAGGTTTAAATCCTTTTTCGGTCGCTAATATAATTTCGGTTGGCGAAAAATCGCCTTCAGGACCAATAAGCATCGTGCAACTCGAATTTAAATTAACAGCTTCGAAGGAAGTTTTATGGTCATTTTGACAATGGGCTATAAAGCAGTTATCCATAGTATTTAATCCTTCGATAAAGGACGTAAAGGATTGCAGAGGTTTTAAAGTAGGTAACCAATATTGTTTGCTTTGTTTTAAGGCCGAAATGGCAATTTTTTCTAACCTATCCATTCGCAAATTTGAACGCTCGTTGTGTTCACATTTTAAAAAAGTTATGGAAGCTACGCCCAATTCCACGGTTTTTTCGATAAGCCACTCCATCCTGTCGCTATTTTTGGTGGGTGCAATAGCCAAATGAAACGCCGATTGATGGGCAGATGTCTCGAAATGGGTTTTAGACCTTAGATCAACTTTAACAGGTTTATTTTTACCTTCAATTTTCAATAGTCCTTCAAAAAAATTACCCTTCCCATCAATTGCATTTATAATATCGCCATCTACTTTGCGCAATACCGTCAAGCAATGCCTGCTTTCTTCGAGAGACAGATAAAGGTGATTGTCGAAAATTTCGGTACTAAAAAAAAGCTCCATCTTTATAATTAGAAATTAGGAATTAGGAATCTAAAATTTGTATTAAGGCCACAAAGCAATATTATATGCTTCAAAATTCAATGACTCCTTTCACCGAATTTTCCATAGCCATCCCTCTGCTCCCTTTTATAAATATGGCCGCATGCTCTAAATCTAAATGCTTTAGCTGTTCATTTATTTCTTCAGCGGTATCAAAACCTGGTTTATTATTGGCCAAGGCTTGTTTTTTAAAATGTTCGCCGGCTACAAATAGGTGATCTAAATTTAAGGAAAGAGCGTACTTATAAATCAATTCATGTTCGTGTTGGGCATGTTCACCCATTTCGAACATGTCGCCCAAAAGGGCAATTTTAACTGGAAAATCGAATCGTGAAAAATTCTCCAAAGCCTTTTCCATACTACTTGGATTGGCATTATAAGCATCTAAAAAAATGAGTGTATTGCCCTTGGTTATTATTTGTGAGCGTTTGTTTTTAGGAACATAACTTTCGATTCCTTTTTTAATCAATTCCAATGGAATTTTAAAATATTGCCCTATGCTTACTGCAGCCATTATATTTTCGAAATTATAGGAACCTGTGAGCGTGCTATTTATTTTTAAATTCTCAAATTCAAATTCAATGGTGGGAAAATCATGTATAAGCTTAAAAAATGATTCTTCGGTTGGTATTTTACACGAATAGCCATACACCTTGGTTAGGCGTTTGCTCATCCGCGTTAGCCATTCATCGTCTTTATTTACAAAGGCCAAGCTTTCTGATTTTAAGAGATGGTAATATAATTCGCTCTCGGCCTTTGCTACGCCCTCTAAACTACCAAAACCTTCCAAATGTTCTTTGCCAATATTTGTAATAAGCCCAAAATTTGGTTCTGCTATTTGGCACAATTCTTCAATATCTCCTATCCTATTGGCTCCTAATTCAATTACGGCCATTTCGGTGTCGGGGTGTATGCCTAAAATAGTAAGCGGCACTCCTATATGATTATTGTAATTTCCTGGTGTGCTATAGGTTTTGTATTGCTGCGATAGCACGCTGTGAACCAGCTCTTTGGTTGTGGTTTTTCCATTACTTCCACCGATGCCTATAAAGGGTATATTTAATTGATGCCGATGGTGGTTTGCTAAATTTTGAAGGGTTTTTAAGCAATTGTCAACCAAAATAGTACGGCCAACTATTTCAAATTCGGGTTCATCAATTATAGCCCATTTTGCTCCGCCTTCGAGGGCTTGCCGAGCAAATACATTGGCATTAAAATTATCGCCTTTGAGTGCAAAAAATAGACTGTTGGGTTCAATCTTACGTGTATCTGTGCAAACGGTGTAATTGCATTCGAGGTATAATTGATAAATTTCATGGATAGATGCCATACAAGGGGCAAACTTATGAATTTTCTTTGAGTTCTTTGGATACCCCTTTGTCGATAATAATCTTTAGCTCATTATTATCATAATATTTAGTTTATTTTTCAAGTTCAATACGATAGCCTTTATTTTATAATTGTTTAATTTGATTTCAAGAGTTTAATAATTTATTTATTTTCACGGCATGGTTAAATATGCTCTACTCCTTTTAGTTTCTATGGTTATTTTTAGTGCAAAAGCACAAGTTTTTAACCCCGAAACCGCTTTGGTTACTTACCAAAGTGTTGAAAATAAGTTGTATTGGAAAAATCGAATCCCCAAAGCTGGGTATTGGCAACAAGATGTTTCGTATCATATTAAAGCCAAACTTAACGATACAACAGAGATTATTACTGGAACCGAGCGTATCGAATATGTAAATAATTCGCCCGATACGCTTACGAAACTTTATTTTAGACTCACTCAAAATGCATTTCAGCCAAACAGTTATAAGGATGTTATGGAAAAAGGAGGAAAAGTTTTTAATACGTTTGGGAAATATGAAGAAAAAAACCTTGGAACTACCATCTCAAGAGTGGCGGTAAATGGCCAAAATATTTCTTTTGTCATGGATAACACCATTATGATTGTAGATCTTGCAGCTGCAATGTTGCCTGGAACAATCTTGACAATTGACGTAGATTTTAAAACCTATTTTGATCAAGGCAGTATGGGAAGGCGAATGAAACGTTTCGAACACAACAATTTCAAACATTTTGATGGGGTGCATTGGTATCCTCGATTATCGGTATACGACCGAAAATTTAAATGGACCACCGACCAACATTTAGGAAAAGAGTTTTACGGCGATTACGGTGTCTTTCACGTCGAACTCGAATTGCCAAATCAATATATTTGCGAAGCTACCGGCGTATTGGCTAATAGTCAAGAAGTTTATGCCAATGGATTAAGAGAAAAAATAGACATCAGTAATTTTAAAGTACCTACCAAAAGTATATCAACACCCGTAATACCAAATGGTACCTATAAAAAATGGATTTGGATGGCTACCAATGTTCATGACTTCGCATTTACCACCGACCCAACCTACCGCATTGGCGAAACCGAATGGAACGGAATTAAATGCATTGCTATAGCTCAAGAACAGAATGCACATGCATGGCAGCCAACCGCCAATTTTGTGGCCAATGTGGTTAAAACGTATTCCGAAGATTTTGGCATGTATGGCTATCCAAAAATGGTAGCGGCTGATGCCCGCGATGGAATGGAATATCCAATGTTAACGCTTGATGGCGGAAATTGGCCGGGGCATCAATACGTCATCGCACATGAAATTGGTCATAATTGGTTTTATGGTATGGTTGGCAATAACGAAACGTACCGCGCGTGTTTAGACGAGGGGTTTACTCAATTTTTAACGTCTTGGAGCCTTAAAAAAATTAATAATCGCGAAGCATTGCCCAATTCCTACGATTGGGCTTATGTGTATGCCGGCTATATTAATCACGCCATTAATGAAAATACAGCCCGGTTAAACACCCATTCCGATCATTTTAATTCGGCCGAAAGGCACGGTGGTGGCTATGGTCAGGTGTATTATAAAACCGCCACCATGCTCTATAATTTGCAATATGTATTGGGTGAAAAATTGTTTTTGGAGGCCATGCAGCATTATTTTAATCAATGGAAATTTGGCCATCCTTATGAAGACGATTTTAGGCAATCGGTCATTGATTATACAAAAGCCGATTTGAATTGGTTTTTTGATGATTGGCTAACCACCACTAAAACTATCGACTATAAAGTGGCTGGCTATACAAAAGTAACTAATGGCAAGGATGATTATACAGTTATAATTAAACGCAAAGGTGAAATGCACATGCCCTTGGATGTTACGATAATTGATAAAAAAGGCCAACGCTTACACTATATAATTCCCAACAGTTATTTTACCAAACCCTTAGGAAATGCACAAGTAAATCATCGCTGGAAATCGTGGGATATGATGAATAAAACAGATTTTTTATGGGTGCGTTCGCCAAATGGTATAGCCGATATACGAATTGATACCAGTGGCCGATTGGCCGATGTAAACCGATTGAATAATACCTTAAAATTTCCTATAACTTTTGAACGCGAAAAACTAAGAAGCGCTGCTCCCGATTTTTACAAAATGAAAACTTATTGGCGTCCTGATGTTTGGTATAATGCTATGGATGGAATAAAAGTAGGATTGAATTTTTCAGGCAATTATTACAATTTTAAACATATTTTTAGTGCTTCGGTATGGTTTAATACCAACCTGTTGAATGAGGGCTATTTTATTGGTAATGAAAATGTTCGTAATAACAGTCCACTAAATTTTGCATTAAATTATAAAACAAGAATTGGGAAAATGTTCGATTTTTCGGGACGTGTTAAATGCCTTGAAGGAATATCTTTAGTTGAAGGTGGGATCGAAAAAATATTTAGAAGCGATAAATGGAGTGTAGCTTACAAAGTGTTTAAACGACAACCTTACGAAGGTCTTCAAACGATGGTGTTAAGGGAATATACTGATATATATGGCCTATATCCTCAATTTTTTGAGGAAAATAAAGTTAATGCCACTTTAAATCTTGCCTATCAGCACCCTTTTAGATACAAAAAAGGCAGCGGCTTGTTTACCATAGGACTTAGAAACACCGCACTCTTCAGCGATTTTAATTATTCGGGCTTAAGCATAAGGTTAAACAATACCAACCCCATTGGTAAAAAACTGGTGTTAAAAAGCAGAATATTTAGCCAATATTTACATGGCAATGTACCTAAAGAAAGCAGTTTGTTTGCAGCTGGCGCCAATAATGAGGAACTTATCGAAAGTAAATTTACCCGCTCTGTTGGAATAATTCCTCAAGGTATAATTGGCTATGGATCTACAGGTGAGTATGCCTTGCAAATTGGAGGAGGACTTAATATTAGGGGAATGGCAGGGTATTTGGCAACCAATACCAAAGGATTAGATACCTTTTATTGCTATTATGGAAATAAAGGCGTGTCGGTAAATCTGGAACTCGAATTTGGTAAGCTTATTAAAATTCTTGAATCTAAGGTATTGCGCAATTATAGACTCAATCCATACCTTTTTGCCGATGCAGGAATATTAGGCAAAGGCAATAAAAACAGCGGTTTAAGAGCAGATGCTGGAATTGGCACAAGCATAACCCTAGGCATTCGGAAATTCAACAAATTACAACCATTGGTTTTGCGATTTGATATACCCTTTTTTATGAATAGAGTTGAAACCGGAGCCAACTTCATAGCGTTTAGATACGTGGTTGGAATTAACAGGGCTTTTTAATTTGGAAATGAAGCAATTTGAAAATTTGAAAATGAAGCAATTTGAAAATTTGAAAATTTGGAAATTTGAAAATGCTTTGTGGGTAATATATCCTCTTGTCTTGCATACTGAGAGTTGGCTAAGGAGGTTCGAGGGATGTTTTTTTATTTTAACTAATAACCATTTTAACCGATCACAAAATTGGAAATAATAAAAACCATCAACCTTACAAAAAACTACGGAAGCGTTGAAGTGCTTAAGGGCATAAACTTGCAAATAAATGAGGGCGAAATCGTGGCTATTGTAGGTGCTTCGGGGGCAGGCAAAACGACACTTTTGCAATTGATGGGCACCTTAGACAGCCCTACAAGTGGCGAAATAGTAATAAATGGAAAAAATATTTTTTCGTTAAAAGGCAATGCACTTTCCGATTTTAGGAACCAGCAACTTGGATTTGTTTTTCAGTTTCATCATTTATTACCCGAATTTTCAGCTTTAGAAAACGTATGCATTCCGGCATGGATAGGCAAAGCCGACAAAAAGAAAACCGAAGCGCGCGCTTTAGAATTGTTAACTTTTTTGGGAGTTTCTCATAGAAAGGATCATAAACCTTCACAACTTTCGGGCGGCGAAGCCCAGCGCGTAGCAGTGGCTCGTGCTTTAATAAATTCGCCAAAGGTAGTTTTTGCCGACGAACCAACCGGAAATCTTGATTCGGCCAATGCCAAAGAACTTCACAGGTTATTTTTTGAATTGCGCGAAAAATATGGCCACACCTTTGTAATCGTTACTCACAATGAAGAACTAGCCAATTCTGCCGATAGAATTATCCATTTGT
>CAMDXE010000125.1 GCA_945878925.1 Chitinophaga pinensis | reverse complement strand
GAATCGACCATAGCAGCCTATTTGAGTTATTATGAAAAATTTGAGGCTAAAGAACTGTGCCTAATTGAGGCAAGAAAACTATTGGATAAAAAACTTAACGTTCCTTTAGAAATTCATTATTGGTACTTAAAAGGGCAGCCAAAAAAGGTGCTTGAATATTCGAGAAAGGGCGATCAACAAAATTTTGAAGCTTGGGATTTTTATAGAATCGGGCAGTCGTATTTAAACATCAGCCAATGGCTAAAAGCCGAAAAATATATTAAACAAGCCATAGAACTTAGCCCAAGTAATTTTGAATTTATTTATAAATTAAGTGTTGCTAAGCATAACTTGGGTAAACGTTTCGAAGAAGAGCAACTGCTAAAATCGGTTATTCAATTAAATTCGAACCATACCTATGCGCTTAATAGCTTGGGCTATCTTTATTTTAAAGCCGGAGAACTCGATAAAGCTAAGGTATATTATAAACGATGCTTAATAGTAAACCCTGATTTTATGCCGGTCTTAAAAAATCTATTTGATTATTACATAGCCACAGGCAATAATGCTAAAGCCAAAGAGATGGCACAACGCATACTAAAAAAAGAACCCGGCAATAGATTGCTCAAACAATTTCTTCAAATTTCTTAGGCGCGGTGGTCAAGGAGGATTAAATAATATTTATTTTATTTTATTTGTCTTTTATATTATACATTTATTTATAATTTTGCTAGGCAAACTAGCCTGTCGCTTTTGAGTGTGTTTAGGCACAATCGGAAGAGGAAAGTCCGGGCAACACAGAGCAGCACACTTTCAGAAATGAAAGGTTTCGGGATAAAATCCGAAAACAGAGAGTGTTACAGAAAATAACTACCCTGGTTTCGAAAGAAGCTCGGGAAAAGATGAAAACGCGGAGTAAAAGCCCACGCCTTTTGCAGCGATGCAATTGTGGAAAAAACCTTGTGCGTTGTAAGACCATGTAAACCTTGTCCACCGGGTGGCTCGCCCGATTCTAACCTCGGTTGGAAGACAAGGAGGGTAGGTCGCATAGATAAATGACAGGCATTGTAATTGTAAAATTGCAAGACAGAACCCGGCTTATCGGTTTGCATTTTTTTTAAACTAATAAAAACACGTATAAATAAAACATGTCGAGAATTTTAATTGTAGACGACGAAGCTAGCATTCGCGAAACCCTAAAGGAAATATTAACCTATGAAGGTTATGAAATAGATGTGGCCGAAGATGGGGAGCAAGCCCTCGATATGCTTAAAAAAACCGAGTATGATGTAGCCTTGTGCGACATTAAAATGCCCAAAATTGATGGCCTCGAACTTTTGGATAGAGTGAAAGGCATAGCCGATGATGTTACTTTTATTATGATATCGGGCCACGGTACTATCGACACGGCTGTGGAAGCAACCAAGCGAGGAGCCTTTGATTTTATTGCAAAACCCCCTGATTTAAATAAACTTTTAATAACCGTTAGGAATGCCTGTGTTAAAACGAATTTGGTGATAGAAACCAAGGTCTTGAAACGCAAAATATCGAAAACTGTTGAAATTATTGGAAATTCACCAGCCATTGTAAAAATAAAACAAACCATCGATAAAGTTGCTCCAACCGATGCAAGGGTGATGATAACAGGCCATAATGGAACTGGCAAAGAATTGGTTGCACGATGGTTGCACGAACGCAGCAATCGCTCCAATATGCCATTGGTGGAGGTTAACTGTGCGGCTATTCCATCCGAGTTAATTGAAAGTGAATTGTTTGGGCACGAAAAAGGTTCGTTTACCTCGGCCATTAAGCAACGTATTGGTCAATTTGAACGCGCCGATGAGGGTACAATCTTTTTGGATGAAATAGGAGATATGAGCCTATCGGCGCAAGCCAAAGTGCTGCGAGCCCTGCAAGAAAATAAAATAACGAGGGTAGGAGGTGAAAAAGAAATTAGCGTAAACGTTAGAGTTATTGCCGCCACCAACAAGGATTTAAGAAAAGAAATTGAAGCCGGTAATTTTAGAGAAGATCTTTATCATAGGTTGAGCGTTATTTTAATTCATGTTCCGAGTTTGAACGAACGCCTTGACGATATTCCATTATTGGCCGAAAAATTTGTTTCCGAAATTTGTGAAGAAAATGCAATGCCGCGCAAACAACTGACGGCTGCAGCAATGATTGAATTAAAGAATATTACTTGGAGCGGCAATATAAGAGAGTTGCGAAATGTGATTGAACGACTTGTTATTTTATGTGGCGATAAGATTTCGGAAAACGACATTCTGAATTTTGCAAATCCTATGGGCGGCAAATCTGTCAATTTGGAAGACATCGTCAATCAATACGAAAAATTTCAAGATTTTAAAGATTTTGCCGAGCAAGTTTTTATTGATACTAAATTGAGAAAAAATGTTTGGAATGTGGCCAAAACAGCTCAAGAAATTGATATTCAACGTAGCCATCTTTACAATAAAATCGAAAAATTTAAGCTTAAACGCAAAGGGGTATAATTGACGATTAACTTGGTTATTTCCTAAATAGTGCTGAGAGGCTTAGAGATTTATTTATGTTGCCAATAACAGAAGTTGTCGATTTATTAACAGAAGGAAAGGTGGTGGCTATACCCACCGAAACCGTTTATGGATTAGCGGCTAATGCATTGAACGAAAACGCTATAAGCGCGATATTTACTTTAAAAAATCGACCTTTTTTCGATCCCTTAATCGTACATATTAAGGATGAAAGCGCAGCCATGGATTATGTTGAATATTATCCAGCGCTTGCTCAAAAATTAGCGAAAACATTTTGGCCTGGGCCTTTAACATTAATCCTACCCAAAAAAGATGTAATTCCGGATCTTGTCACCTCGGGCTTGCCATTTGTAGGCTTAAGAGTGCCCGACCATCCATTAACACTTCAGTTATTAAAAGCACTGACATTTCCTTTGGCGGCGCCAAGTGCTAATCCGTTTGGTTATGTGAGCCCTACTTCGGCCCAACATGTGAAGGATCAATTTGGCGATAGCATCGCTTATATTTTAGACGGTGGGCCATGCAAGGTTGGTATCGAATCGACGATTGTTATGTTTGAAGACAATAAGCTGCCTGTAATCTTAAGGTTAGGTGGATTGAGTATCGAAAAAATTGAAGAATGTATTGGGAAAGTAACCTTGGATATTGCCAAAAATTCAAAACCCAATTCACCGGGGCAGTTAGACAAACATTACGCCACACGCACGCCTTTAAAATTAATAACAGAGGTTGATGTTGAATCTATTAACCTTGCTAAAACTGGTGCCATTGTTTTTAATAAACCTTTCGATTTTATACCTATCGAAAATCAGAGAATATTGTCAACCAACAAATCACTTACCGAGGCTACTCAAAAACTTTTTTGGGCCATGCGCGATTTAGATGCATGTAATTTTGAATTGATTGTTACCGAAATATTTCCTCAAGAAGGGCTTGGCTTAGCCATCAACGACCGTTTGCAAAGGGCGAGGAGTTAATTAGGCTCCCCTCAAAAAGTCATTTTCAAAAAAGAGTTTATTAGAATTAGGGGCTGTCAGCACTCTAATCGAAGGAATTTTTTAATGAAAATTTGCCGTATTATTAACAAGTAATGCCCTGTTTATTGAGTGAAAATAGTTTTTTGAGTGTTGACTACTTAGCCCAACGATTGTAATTTGTACATCGAATGGTAAAGGCCTTGTTTTTTGATAAGTTCGTTATGCGTTCCGGTTTCTGCAATTTGACCATGGCTCATTACCAAAATTTTGTCAGCATTTTGGATAGTACTTAACCTATGCGCAATAATTAGAGAGGTGCGGTTTTCCATAAGTTTTTCTAAAGCATCGTTAACAGATTTTTCGGATTCCGAATCTAGGGCTGATGTAGCTTCGTCGAGAACCAAAATTTCGGGATGGCTAAGTATGGCTCGGGCAATGGTTAAACGTTGTTTTTGTCCACCAGAAAGTTTGCCGCCTCGTTCGCCAATCAAAGTTTGGTATCCATGTTCCATTTGTTCGATAAACGAATGAGCATTGGCTTGTTTGGCGGCCTCAATCATATCGCTTTGAGAAGCATTGGGATTGCCAAGTTTTAAATTATTTTCGACGGTATCGTTAAACAAAAGGGCTTCTTGAGTAACGACGGCCAACTTATTGCGATAGCCATCCAAGGCAAGGGATCTTATATCGATGCCATCAAGCATTATGCTTCCCGAAATTGGATCGTGAAAGCGCAATACCAAATCGGCCAAGGTTGATTTGCCAGCTCCCGAACCACCAACAATGGCAATTTTTTCGCCTTTATTTAGGGTTAAGTTTATGTTTTTTATAACTGGGGTATTTGCATTATACGAAAAAGATACATCGTTGAAAACAAGATGGTTTTTAAAATCTGGCACATCCAAAGCATCCTTTTGTTGGTGAATGCCATTGTCATAATCTAAAATTTCGTTAATTCTTTCCATAGAGGCCATTCCTTTTTCGAGCCTAAAATAGTTTTCACTCAGGGCTTTGGCCGGTGGAATTAATTGACTGAACATAGCAATGTACATGATAAACATTTCGCCACTCAGCCCGAAATCATTTTTTAAAATTAATCGTCCAGCAAAAATTAAAATGGAAGATATGACTATAGAGCCCATAAACTCACTTAATGGTGATGCGGCATACTCTCGTTTTAATACTTTTTTGGTTAGGCGGAAATGCTGGTTATTTTTTAATTCGAATTGATCGCTGCTTCGTTTTTCAGCATTAAATGCTTTTATGATTTTGATTCCACCTATGGTTTCTTCAAACTGCGAAATAACGTCGCCCAATTGCTTGGTGCCAAGCCTCGCTGCGCTTTTTAAGCGTTTTGCAAGTCGGCTAATAATATAGCCGCTAATGGGCAATACAAAAACCACAAAAAGCGTAAGAGGCCAACTAATATAAAACAATAAACCAAAGGGGATTAATAAAGTAAAAGGGTGTTTTAGGCACATTTCCATAACACCTATATAACTCCATTCCACTTCACGCACATCGTTGGTTACTCGGGTTATTATATCGCCTTTGCGTTCGGATGAATAAAAGTGCATGGGCAGTTTCAACAATTTGTGGTAAAGCAATTGTTTTAGATGGCTTGAAATGCCTGCTCTCATGTGGGCCAATCCAGTAAAAGCAATATACAGCGATAAATTTTTAAGCAAAAACATAATCACCAAAACGCATGAAAAAAACACTAAGGAATTAAAACTTCCCCATTCAATTATTTGATTTTTAAGCCAAAGGTTTAACTGTTCGATGATGCTTTGGTGGGCATTAAATGTTTGATTTTGGTTGGGCGGGGCCGATTGCAGGTTGAAAATTATTTGAAGAAACGGGACTACCGTCATTATCGAAAATGCTCCAAACAGCGAAGCAATAATATTGAAGGATGCAAACCGAATTCGATGGAAGGGGGTTTGGTTGGAAAACGAAAATAAATAACGAATATTTTTCAAGCCAGGGGCAAATGTAGGATTATTGAAAGAGAAATTATTATCGCCTAAGGATTTGGCGTCTTTAACTAAGGGTTTATTACTTTAACAAATGTTCAAAATTATTCTAACATGGCTTTCCAAGCCAACATACCACCCGTTAGGTTTTTTACATTCGAAAATCCTTGTTTGGTCAAATAATCAGTGGCAGCGGCGCTACGCGCTCCCGAGTGGCAATGAATCACAATTTCTTCATCCATCATTTCTTCAAGATCAGGCAGGGTTGCTTGTAAATTGCCAAGCGATATTAAGCGGCCATTAATATTATAATCCTCATATTCATAAAGTTCGCGCACATCAATTATAATGGGCTGCTTGCCAGTGTCCATTAAATTTTTTAATTCGGTGACAGTTATTGTTTGCATATTTTTTATTGAAATTTTACCATTTTTTGATTAAAAATTTTACCGCTTTTTGTAGTAATGCGCAATGTGTAAATACCTGCTTGTAGCATGCTGGCATCCAATTCGCTAGTTTTTGATGTTATGATTATTTTGCCGTTTAGATCGACAAGCATAAGGTCTGCAATTTCATGTTGGAAGGCCACATTTATTTTGGATGTAAATGGATTTGGAAATACGCTGGGTTGCGCCACCTTATGATTGACAAGCTTTCCAGAGCCTAGCCATAGGCGTTTGCCAACGTAAGGGCGCATCATTAAGGCGCCTTTAAAATCTACGGAAGTCCAATTGCCTCTATCCAACCAAAACAAATTATCGCTAGATTCGGTTTCGTGATAGCCATTATTTATATCATAGCCAATGTCCAAATGGGTATTGCCTTCTTGTTCCCATCCAATATAAAAATCGCCTTTTGGCAATACGATGCTCGAATCGAGCTTGAAAATATGATAGCCATTAAGCGAATCGGTGAATTTTGGCGTTAAATTTGGAAGGCTCAAAATGAGTTGATCTTCATTACGGCCTTGGCCTAATTTGCTTATTTTTTGCCAAATTTTTAAATCAAATTTTAGGGCAGATGTTGATTTTACCGATTGATTAAAGAACATGCCAATAGCCCATATCGAATCTGATTTTACTAAATTAAACTTATAGGCAATGGCCCCTTTATAATTTGGATCAATCACATCGTCGTCGTATCCAAATCCATATTCAGCAGTTCCATCGTCGTAGGCATAGCAACTGCCAAACTCTTGAAACACTGTAATTTTATCGTTTTGAGGATATTTCGAAGCAATACCCGATTCGCGAATCTCGTATTCCCTTTTAATAACCACAGGCGAACCCGTTAGATTGTTAAGGTTGAATCCTTGAAACCGCCTTTTAGCGCTATCCTGCGATGGAATGTTGGCATTGTTCGAATTGAAAACGGTGCTGCAAATAATGCTCGATTGACTGGTTTCGGTATGCCTTGCTTG
>CAMDXE010000124.1 GCA_945878925.1 Chitinophaga pinensis | reverse complement strand
CAACCCTTATTTTATTTTTTGCATCTTACGATTACTTTGATATGAAAAACCTATACATTTTTTCTTTACTTTTTTTGTGTATTGCGGCTTGTAAAAAATCTGACATTCCTGAACAAACTAAACTCACACCTGAAGAGGCTTTTGCAGTAAACGTGGCTTTAATCGACCCCAAAGCTAAAGTGTATTTTATAGCCGATGTCGAAGGTCACGATTCGATTACCAAAATAATAGCAAACGACACAAAAGGATACGTAAGCGCAGGATTCGGAGGAGGCTCTTGCACGACAGGTTCGTCGCATTATTCGGGAGATGTAGGTTGCCCGACAACCGGGATAAATTGGAATTTAGGGATTGACTATTACGGCAAAGGCGAAAGCCGCGAAAATTTAATTACCAAGGGGTTTACAGTTCTAAAAACCATTAAAGCCGAAGCCTATGGGGTTCGAATTATTTATACGCCATTCAAAGGAAAACCCTATTACTCAAACCTACTCGACAATTCATTAAATACCTGGGCAAATATCGAATTATTAGAAATGACCCCAAGTGGTGGCAGCCCACCTTATTATATTAAACTTCGATTTAATTGTGAACTTAAAGAATTTGGAGGCACGAAAATACTGCGATTGAAAAATGCTGTAGCCAGGGTTAAAATTTAGGGGGTTAAAAAATCAAAAAATTTCATCCCCTAACCTTTGATTTTTTGCCTGTATTATTGGCTTAAAAATTGAATATATTTGAATAATTTTTCTTTTGAGAAGGGTTTTAATCTTAAGCGTATTAATCTTTTTTAGTCAATATTTATTGGCTCAAAACCGATTTGTAAATTGGTTTTTTGCGTATGGCTCAGGCATTTCATTTACCCCCTCGGGACCCACATTAGTAAATGGAGGGAAAACGGCCACCGAGGAGGGTGTTGCCACTATATCCGATCCATGTGGTAACTTATTATTTTATTCGGACGGCACAAGTATTTGGACCAAAAAGCATTCTATAATGACAAATGGGAGTGGGCTTAAAGGAAATACACAAAGTGCCGAAGCCGTTTTGATTGTTCCAAAGCCGCTTTCCGATTCGTTATATTATGTTTTTACCACCGACGATTATGGTGGAGCAGACGGACTTCAGTATTCCATTGTAGATATGTCGAAACAAGGGGGAGATGGTGAAGTGGTGGTTAAAAACATTAAACTTTATGGTAAATGTTCCGAAAAACTTACGGCTATAGTACATACCAATAACAAAGATTATTGGATATTGAGTCACGATTGGGATAGCGCCAAATACAAAGTTTACCTTCTAACCGATCAAGGGTTAAACCTAACACCCATCATTTCGAAACTAGGCCCTGTAACCAATACATCGGTCGAAAATGCATTGGGCCATTTAAGGCCATCGTCCGATGGGGCTTGGGTGGCAAGTACCTATTGGTATCAGAATACACTCGAAATTTATAGTTTTAATGCATCAAATGGGGTTTTGTCGGCCAGATACACAAGCAGTCAATTCGATCATCAACGCCCCTATAGCATTGAGTTTTCGCCCGATAATAAGATCTTATATGTTGGCGAAGCGGCCACAGGAAGCAATAATGATATCTATCAATTTGAAATGGCAGCATTCGCTTCGGGATCGAATCGGTTTAAGGTGGTAACTGCAAATTATCGTTTTGGAAATTTCGGACTGGCGCCCGATGGCAAATTCTATATCGCAAAATTCGACCAAAACTATTTAGCTATAATAGCATCGCCCAACACCTTTGGGTCGGGATGTACGTATAATGCAAATGGTCTATTTTTAGGAACTCAAAAATCAAAGCTTGGCTTACCCAATCCTATTTTTCCTATTGTAATTGACAATCCACAATATAACATCGAAGCTTCGGCTGGTTGCAAATTGAGCGATCCCGTAAAATTCGAACTATTGAGTAATTTCTGTTACGATTCAATACTTTGGGATTTGTCTGATTTTTCGTCAGCCGATAATTATTCAAAAAAAAGAAAACTGAGCCATGTTTATCCTTATAAAGGAAATTATGACGTAACCTTAAAAGTATTTTATAAAGGGAAAACCTATACCTATAACAAAAACATTAAGGTTCCTGCAGGGCCAACGGTCGATTTAGGTAAGGACGAATTTTATTGCGATCAATTCACTCATTTTTTGGATGCCGGAAACCCCGGCGCTACGTATTTGTGGCACGACAATTATACCGGCAAATTCAGAAGCGTTTCGCAAGCCGGATTGTATTATGTTAAGGTGTTATTAGGAGGCTGCTCGGCATCCGACACTTTTCGCATAACGAGCGCAAGCAGTCTTAAATTAGGAAGAGATACCTTACTCTGTTTTGCCGACAGCTTTATCTATCAATTGCCTCAAGCCGATTCCGTTTTTTGGCAAAATGGTATTAAAACAAACTCTAAAGTTATAAAGGCGCCGGGTGGTATTTTTAAAGCCACCATATATAAAAATGGATGCATCTCGCTGGATACTATTTCTATTGAATTGCCAAATTTGAAAACCCATCCACTTCCACCAGATACTAATATTTGTGAAGGGCAAAGCCTTGCCATTGCATTGCAAAACCCCAATTTGAAATATTTATGGAATACGGGCGATACTGTCAGAATTAAAACTATTAACAAAGCTGGAAACTACAAACTAACGCAATGGTATAAATCGTGTACGAGTTCCGATTCGATTAAGGTGGGTATTTTGCCCATCATAAAACTCCCTCGCTTGCGCGATACCACCATCTGCATTGGCGATACTCTATCCATTATAGCTCCCATTTTTGCCTTGCCCGTCAAAATAAATTCGACTTATGTAAATGTTAATCGTCCTGTTTTTTTTGAAGAAAGAACGTATTTAGTAAAAGCTCAAAATTCCTGTTCGAACGATTCGTTTCAATTTAGAATTTGGCTTGATTCGTGTCGAAAAATGGAAGTAGAGGTGCCTACGGTTTTCAGCCCCAATGGCGATGGACTTAATGATAGCTTTTACCCCGTGCTTTTAGGCGATAATTCAAAAGTGATGGAGTATACGTTTGAAATTTATAACCGATGGGGTGAAAAAATATTTAACTCTAATTCACCACTCAAGGGGTGGGATGGTAATTATCGAAATTTGATGTGTCCTTTAGGCTATTATTTATGGGTTTTTAAATTTAAATACCGAGAATTAGGCGAAATAAAAGCAGGCCATGCCAAAGGGTCTGTGTTATTAATGCGCTAATTTAGGGTAGCCCAAAGTTCTATTAAATATCAATTCTCAAATTTTAAAGGCTATCACTTATTTTTGCTGCCTGCATGGGTCTAATAATTCGGCAATCGATTAAAGCATCTCTTTCTAATTATGCCGGCCTGGTTATAGGATATATTAATATTTTAATATTAATGCCCAAAGTGTTCCAAGCTTCCGAAGTGGGTATTAGCCGTTTTATTATCGATATTTCTGGTGTATTGGCAGGTTTTGCAAGCCTAGGTTTGACATACAGCATGAGTCGGTTTTTTCCGAAATTCAAAGACAATCAATCGCCTTACCATAATGGATTTACATTTTGGGTTTATAGCATACCCATAGTTGGTTTGCTTCTGTTGGCAGCGGTATTGCTGCTTTGTGGCCCATCGCTCTTAAATATTTTGAAAGATGGAGGGTCTTCTACCATAAATTACCTACATATAATAATTCCACTGTCTGTTATCATGGTGTTTACTTTGGTTACCGAGCAGTATTGCGCACAATTTGGGCGCATTGTGGTGGTTAATATTGTGCGCGAAAATGGATTGCGCCTTGCAAACCTGTTTCTTATCATACTTGCATACAATTCTGTGATTAGTTTCAACGCGTTTATTGTTTGGTTATTGGTGTCTTATTCGCTGGTATTGGCTATTGATGTGATTTACTTATTTTCTTTAAATCCACTTTCGTTGAGCCCAGATATAAATTTTATAAAGAACAATAAAACCTTGCGAAATGATTTTTTTGGGTTCACTGGGGTAATTTTATTTGGTAGCATAGCGCCATTAATCATTACACGTTCCGATTATTTTTCGGTAAGCATGATAGGGGGCGATACCTTGCTTGGTATTTACTCAACCGCTATGAGCATTGCAATCATGGTTGAATTGCCAAAACGTGTTATTTTGCCCATTGTTCAACCCGTAATTTCGAGGCTGATTCATGAACACAAATGGAGCGAATTGAAAGAAATTGTGGGAAAAGGAAACCTCAATCAAGTGTTGTTGGGCATGTTTATTTTATTTGGACTATGGTTTAACGTCGATAGTATTTTTGAATTAATGCCAAATGGACACATTTACAAAGCTGGTAAATGGGTTATCCTAATAGTTGGAATTGGTAAACTAATTGAACTGTTTGCGATACTGCCCGGTGTGGTTGTAAATAATTCACATTTTTACAAGTGGAATATTGTTACTGCCTTTACCGCCCTGTTTGTTATTTTTTTAACCTACCATTATGCTGTACCCATTTGGGCGATTAACGGAACCGCCATAGGCGTGTCGATGGGATATTTGGTGGTAGCTTTAATCAACAACAGTTTGGTATATAAATATTACAAACTACATTGGCTTAGCTTCGATTGGATAAAGTTAGGTTTTGTTTTTGTTGTCATGTTGGTCCTCAATTATTACACGCCTTATTTTTCAAACAATTGGCTAAATATTTTTGTGCGTTCGGGTGCATTGCTGTCAACGTTTGCTATTTTGGTTTTTGGCCTAAAAATATCCAAAGATTTAAATTCAACCAGTCAACAATTGTTGAAGGGAACCTTTAGATGGTTTTAATACCATGACGGCCGCCGAAAACACTTCCTTGGTAAAACGCTTAGCTAAAGAAGCTGGCTTTGGTTTTTGTGGTGTTTCGGAAGCTGGCTTTTTAAGCGATGAAGCTCCAAGACTCGAAAAATGGCTAAAGAATGGCCATCAAGGAACCATGCAGTGGATGGAGAACCATTTTGAAAAACGACTTGATCCCCGAATTTTGGTACCAGGAGCCAAATCGGTGATAAGTTTTATGTATAATTATTTTACGCCTCAAAAACAAAAGGATGCCAAGGCTCCTAAAATTGCAAAATATGCATTAGGCGAAGATTATCACACTGTAATCAAGGATAAATTATATGCTTTGCTCCAGGATTTAAGGGCGCAAGTTGGCGATATAAACGGCCGGGTATTTGTAGATTCGGCACCCGTGCTAGAGCGCGCTTGGGCAGCTAAATCTGGCCTAGGATGGATAGGCAAAAACAGCATGCTTATAAATACCAAGGCGGGAAGCTTTTACTTTTTGGCCCAAATTATTTCTGACTTGGATGTTCTAGCCGATACCGCAATTACTAATTATTGTGGCACCTGCACTGCATGTATCGATGCCTGCCCAACGGAAGCGATATTGCCCAATAATGTTATCGATTCGAATAAATGTATTTCTTACCTCACCATCGAATTACGCGAAGAAATTCCTGCTACCTTTAAAGATAAAATGGACAACTGGGCTTTTGGATGCGATATATGCCAAGACGTGTGCCCATGGAATCGCTTTTCGAAACCGCATGCCGAACCTTTTTTTCAACCCTTAAATGAACTCATGGAAATGAAAAGGGACGAATGGTGTGAAATTAATGAAAGACTTTTTGAAAGGTTGTTTGAGAAATCAGCCGTTCAGCGAACTAAATTTAAAGGCTTAAAACGAAACATCTCCTTTATTCGTTGAGAGTGTCATAAGTGCTGAGGGCAATTACATATCGGGCGAACTTGTTTTTTTTACCACATATTTCCAATTTCTAATTTTCCCTTCGGCTATCCATTCTAGGGCTATGTTCAAGCGTTTGTTTCTGGTCTCAAATGTTTTAGCTTCATTCAGCCAAGTGATGTATTCGCGTTTGTTGCTTGGGCTAAATGCCATAAAAACGGCGTTGGCAATTTTATTTTTACCTAAACCATCCATCAAATCTAGGGGAGCTTCTATGCTTAGTTTTTCTAATTTTGGTTTGAGAGGTGTTTTTATTTTATTCACATTTAAATTCATGGCTTGTGCAATAAATTCAAGTATTTGGTCGTCGGGGGGCAAATTATTCAGATGCGTTATTCGGCCTAAATTACCCATGGCATCGCCTCCTTTATTTGAGTTTTCTTGTAAACACTTATAGGGGTCATCAATAAGTGCAGTTTTCCAAAATCCAAAAACAGCATGCGCCTTAAATGCGGCCATATTGCATAAAGGCCCGTGAAAATCGAAGGCAGGCATGCCCCATTTAATACTTTCGATTACGTTTGGGCACGCGCGATGCACCAAATTTCTCAAATGATTTAAAATGGGTTGAGCGAAATCTTTTGATTGAAGAATATAGGCATCTATTTTTGGGTCATAATTAACAATCATTTGAATATTTGTTAAGTCCGTAATGGCTATATTTATAAATCCTCTTTTAAATTGAGTTGACCGAAATTAGAATTGTTGAATAAAAAATACGACTTAATTTATTTTTAATATTCGGCCTTTAGTGGAATTGCATGTTTGTTGCAATAATAATCGGCCATTAGGCTTATTGGGTTTTTTACAATTTCGCCAATGGTTAGCGGATAATTCAAGGCAATTTCGCCCAACACGTCTTTAAAATAAAAGGCAATGGAGCCAATAAAATGAACGGGGACGTCCTTGTAATTTGGATAACAACATACATGCATATTGATAAATTCAGTGAGGCCGTCACGAATCATGGGTTCGAAAAATATATGCTTGCGATATTCGTAAGCAAATTTTGCAAAAGTGGCTAAGTACACATTGGCGTTTGGTTGTTTATAAACGGTTTCGAGGATGAGTTCTTTATTTACGCCGTAAATGTGTTCGAGTAATTCAGCCAATTCGGTTGGCAGTTTTTTGTACAAG
>CAMDXE010000123.1 GCA_945878925.1 Chitinophaga pinensis | reverse complement strand
TGTCTTTTACCTTTTTTACAGCAGCCATTAATTCCTCCGGATTTATGGGTTTTAATAAATAATCGATAGCGCTGGCTTTAATGGCCTTTAAAGCATAGTGCTCGTGAGCGGTGGTAAAAATAACTTCAAAATCGGCCGGCTCGGTTTCGCGTATTAAATCGAACCCATCTCTGCCCGGCATTTCTACATCCAAAAAAATAATATCGGGGTTCAATGCATTTATTTGGGTTATGGCATTGCGCACAGAATCGGCTTTGCCAACCACTTTCACTTCAGGGATATATTCGGCTAATAGCATTGCTAATCCGTTGCGGCTAGCGGCTTCATCATCAACAATTAATGCGGTTATCATAGGTGGGCTTATGGGTTACACGTTTTTAACATATCTAATGTTGCGTCAAATTTTAGGCAATGGCCACCTGTTTAGTGGGTCGAAAATTTAAGTTTCATCGTAATCGAGGCTGTTTTTTCTTTGGATGATGTATTTAGAGTGCCGCCCCAAGAATATTCTTCCGACGAGTTTTGTGCGGTAATTTGAAATATTCCCATGTCGGCCTGCTTTAATACCCCAAGGTTTGCTTGGGCATTTTCAGCTATTTTTTCGGCTCTATCTCGAGCGTCTTTTGTGGCATTGGCAATCATTTTTATTTTCAAATCGGCCAATTTTGTATAATAGTAGGCAGGTGCATCTGAATTGAGCTCAACGCCACGGTCGATTAATTCGGTTACCTCGCGCGATATTCTTTCAATTTTTGGGACATCCTTCGATTCGATTCTTACCGTTTGAACCAATCGATACCCGTTAAAAACTCGTCGACTACCGCCACCAGGTTCGGTTATATATTCGTAATCCTGATTGATGGCTATGGATGAAAAAACCATTTCACTCTTTTTTATTCCTTTTTCTTTTAGGTAGGCTTTTACTACATTTTCATCCAATTTCAAAAGCTTGTACGATTCTTTTAAATCCATGGTTAGCCGATTGAACGATCCGCTCCAAACGATTAAATCGGAACTAAAATTTTCTTCGGCCATACCGGTTACCATAATCACATCGTTGGTTTGATTTTTTTTGCTAAAGGTGGTGCTTATAAACCAGCACCCTAGTGCAAATGCAAGGCCTAAAACAATTGAAATGCTAATATTTGATCGTATCATAGTTATAAATTAATAGTTTGATTAAGGGATAAATGGTTGGATTGTTTGGTGTAGGTATGATTATAAATTTGCAAACGCTGCAGAGCGGTTTCACATTTTTCTTCCAGTTTTTCGGATACGCCTTCGTTGTGCATGGCAGATTGTATGCAAATGGTATTCTGGAGTTTATCGTAGCTTAGGGTTATAACATTATTTTGAGCGCCCAAGCTGCTCAAAACGGCCAATTCTACAAAAGGTTGAATCATAAAAGGGGCCATGTGGTGTGATGGTGAATCGAAACCAATAATATGATATGTAAACGAAAATTCTTCAAAACGCCTTTGTTCCAATTGCAGATAATGTTCCAAAAACAAACCCTCTTCGGCCATGCTGTTCGTATCATTTTTGGATAAGGCGCAAGCCTGACGTAAAATTTTTGTGTATTGGGTCATGGTCAATATGGCTTCGTGCTTATCGCCCATTAATATTTCGGACTGCAATTTTCCAAGTACATTAAACATAAAATGCGAAGAAACAAATAAGGTTAATGAACGCAATGTGCTAGCCTCTTGTTGCATACGCAATAATAACAATTTATAATTAACAGAACACCTAAAATAAAAAAGCCAACGATTTGTTAACCTTAATTAAGTAGCCAAGCGCCCGTTTGCTATTACCTTACAATCCATCGCTTTTGAGTATAAGTCAATGCGTTTTGTATGGTTATAATATAGGTGCCTGCTTTAAGCGCGTTTAATTCGAAAGTAGCCAGATGGGTGCTATGTGTTGATAGCAAAATGCCATCTTGTGTGCGAATTTGGATGTTGGTAAGTGTAAATTCCGGGGTATTGAGTTCAAGCGTTGATGCGCCAGAAGTTGGATTCGGATAAAGTAGTGGGTTTAAGGCATCCGAAGCTTTGGCTTGCTGCAAAAAATAGGCAGCATTTTGGGGAGTTGTGCCTACTTTTCCTCTCATTTGTCTTTCGTCATCGGCAAATATTAGGGTATCGTCGCCTGTTTTGGTATCATCAAATACGAGGGTATCTTCACTATGTTTGTCGTAAACCAAGGTGTCGTCTTGGTCGGTATTTACCAACAATTTCAGAGGCTTTATATTGCATTCGAGGCGAATTTTTGATTTTTTTTGAATTAAGCTTTTTATATCATCATCAAAAGCCCATGTAGAATGCGATAAACTCAACATCAAAGAAAAAACGATTAATTTGCAAAATGCGCGTGATATGTACATTACTTTTAAGCTTGCGCTAAGGTACAATCGCTATATTTTCTATAAGTTTCAGATTTGCCAACGGAGCCTCTGAATTGAAAAACGGAAATTTATCAAGGGCTACAATTGGCTTTATTGGGCTGTGAAACCCAAAAACTTGTCAAATTAGTTTGGTGTTTTGTCGGTGCCTTTGGGCATCCCTGAGTGTTTTTTTTTCCATCGTTTTGATAAAGGCTTCTGTTAAATTCACGCCGGTTTGATTGGCCATACAAATCAAAACCCAAAGCACATCGGCCATTTCATCGGCCAAGTTAATATCGCTTTCGGATTCCTTAAACGATTGGTCGCCATATTTGCGGGCCATAATACGGGCCAGTTCGCCAACCTCTTCCATCAAAATAGCCGTATTGGTAAGTTCGCTAAAGTACTTTATGCCAATGGTTTTTATCCAGGTGTCTACTTTTTGTTGAGCCTGACTGATTGTTATATTCTCATTTGACATTTTCGATATTCCTTTATTTAGCATGATTTATAAAAAAATTTAATAGTATTAAGCTACTTTGTCTTTATTTTTTCTAAATATATTATAACTTTTTCTTTTCTGTCAAGCAGCTTTATGCTTGCCCTAAGTTTATTTCTATAAATTGAAAACACCATCGGTTTTGAATAACAATCAAGTTTTTTTATTAAATTAATGCTATCGTTTTTATACCTATTTTTTTTGCAAATTAGGTAAAGAGAGTCGTTAACGACCTTGTATATACCACTCATCAAATTGCCACAATTTATCTGATGAAAAGTAGAATCTGAAGCAAGAATTAAAGATGTTCCTGTTATGACACTCGTATGATTTATTCTCAAACAGTATGAATAAAGTTTATCAAACTTAGCACTTTTATATTCTCCAAATACAGATTCTTTTTTGGAATAACAATTAACCAATAAGATCAAAAGAGCTAGGAATGAAAACTTAAAATAATTAACTTTATAATCGAACTTAGAGAAATAAATCACATTACGAACTTAGTATTAATTCTCGAATTCATTTAATACATCTTAAATTCAAACAATAAGTGCAACTCTTGACGGAAACTAAATAATATTCAAAAAAAAGACCTCCAAATGGAATTAATAAAATCAAAAAATGATCTTATTGAATTGTTAAGGCATATAAACACACTTTCATTAAAAGTCGATGACAAAAATACCCATCTTGAATTGGCTATAGCAATTTCATGCTTATCGTCAATATTTCCTATTTGACTAAAAATAAGAAAGGTAACAAATAACCCAAATTTGAGCATGAATCTCAACGATAACAAAGAATTCAATATATGAATTTTATAAGAAAAAAAACAAAGTAATTACCATGGATGTATAAAATAATAAGAATAGAGTACTAGTCAAATATCATGTGGCCTTGACATTCTATAATTATTATCCCAAAATAATTGGCAGGACAGCCATTATCCATCAAATAGATTTGTCCATACGCCTTTATTTTTGTTGCTTTGTACAATTTTTAAACCATGCCTAAAGACCTTTCCATAAAATCAGTTTTAATAATAGGAAGCGGACCCATAATTATTGGTCAAGCTTGTGAATTTGATTATTCAGGCAGTCAGGCTGCCCGAAGTTTAAGGGAAGAAGGCATTGAAGTTTCGTTGATAAACAGCAATCCGGCCACAATAATGACCGACCCTGTAATGGCCGACCACATCTATTTATGGCCATTGACCACCGACAGCATCGAAAAAATATTGCAGGAACAAAAGATAGATGCCGTATTGCCAACCATGGGCGGGCAAACAGCATTGAATCTTTGCATGGATGCTGACGAACTTGGCATTTGGGAAAAATACGGAGTAAGAATCATTGGGGTAGATATTAATGCTATTGAAACTTGCGAAAATCGTGAACTGTTTAGAAAATTAATGGTTGATATAGGCATTCCGGTGGCCGAAAGTAAAGTAGCCAACTCGTTTCTGGAAGGAAAAGAATTTGCCCAAGACATAGGGTATCCCTTAGTTATTCGCCCCTCGTTTACCTTGGGTGGATATGGAGGCGGTTTTGTTTGGAACAAATCAGAACTCGATGTGGCACTAAAGGCAGGCCTTGAGGCATCTCCCATTCACGAAGTGTTGGTAGAAAAAGCCGTATTAGGTTGGAAAGAATTTGAGTTAGAAGTGCTTCGCGATGCCAAAGGCGATATAGCTGTAATATGTACTATCGAAAATTTTGACCCCATGGGAATCCATACGGGCGATAGTATAACCGTGGCTCCGGCCATGACTTTGAGCGATGTGGCGTATCAAAAAATGCGGGATGCTGCATTTCTGATGATGCGAAATATTGGAACATTTGCCGGAGGATGCAATGTTCAGTTTGCTATAAATCCCGAAAACGACGATTTAATTGCCATCGAAATAAACCCTCGGGTAAGTCGGTCGTCGGCATTGGCTTCAAAAGCAACTGGTTATCCTATTGCCAAAATAGCTTCAAAATTAGCCATAGGCTATTACTTGGATGAATTGAAAAATCCGGTTACCAAAACCACTTCCGCATTTTTTGAACCGGCCATTGATTATACCATTGTAAAAATTCCGCGTTGGAATTTTGATAAATTTAAAGGCGCCGACAAACAATTGGGGCTACAAATGAAATCGGTGGGCGAAGTGATGGCCATTGGCCGCAGTTTTCAGGAAGCCTTGCAAAAAGCTTGTCAAAGTTTAGAAACCAACCGAAAAGGATTGGGTTGCGATGGATTAGATTTACATAAACTAGACCCCATTTTAGAAAGCCTTGAAAAACCGAGTTGGGACCGCCTTTGGCATATAAAAGACGCCATTTCATTAGGCGTACCCCTTACGTCCATTCAAAAAATAACTCGCATCGACCGCTGGTTTTTGGAGCAAATAAATGAATTGGTAAAAATGGAAAAAACCTTGACCAAATATTCCATTACCAACATCGACCCCGACGTATTGCGATTGGCCAAGCAAAAAGGGTTTAGCGACTTCCAAATAGCGTATGCCATGCGCCATTGCACCGACGACGAGGTGTATGCCAAACGAAAAGAATTTGGAATAAACAGGGTTTATAAAATGGTAGATACCTGTTCGGCTGAGTTTGAGTCGGCTACTAATTATTTCTACAGCACGTTTGATGGCGAGAATGAAAGCATCGTTAGCGACAAACCAAAAATAATAGTTTTGGGAAGCGGCCCCAACCGCATTGGCCAGGGTATAGAGTTTGATTACAGTTGCGTGCATGGAATTATGGCCGCTAAAGAAGCCGGATTCGAAGCCATTATGGTAAACTGCAATCCCGAAACGGTGAGTACCGATTTTGACATTGCTGATAAACTTTATTTTGAACCGGTATATTGGGAGCATCTAATTGAATTGATCGAACTGGAAAAGCCAGTTGGGGTTATTGTACAGTTGGGTGGTCAAACGGCGCTTAAATTAGCCGAACGATTAGAAGCGCATGGAGTAAAAATCATAGGAACTACGTTTAACGATATGGATGTGGCGGAAGACCGAGGCCGATTTTCGGATTTGTTAAAAGAATTAAATATCCCTTATCCGCTTTATGGCGTGGCCGAAAATGCCGATGAAGCCATAGTAGTAGCCAAGCAAGTGGGTTATCCTGTACTCGTTCGCCCTTCGTATGTATTGGGCGGCCAGGGAATGAAAATTGTGATAAACGATGAGGAACTCGAACAGGCGGTGATAAAACTTTTGGGCGATATGCCAGGCAACCGCGTGTTGATAGACCATTTTCTCGACCGTGCCGAAGAAACAGAAAGCGACAGTATTTGCGACGGCGATGATGTTCATATTATTGGCATGATGGAACATATTGAACCTGCAGGAATACATAGCGGCGATAGCAGTGCTGTATTGCCTCCTTTTAGCTTATCGGAAGATGTAAAAAACAAAATGATCGAATATTCGCGCAAAATTTGTTTTGCCCTAAATGTAAAGGGGCTGTTAAATATACAATTTGCGGTAAAAAACGAAAAGGTGTATGTGATAGAAGCCAATCCCCGAGCTTCGCGAACGGTGCCATTTATTTGCAAAGCCTATAAAGTGCCTTATATTAATATAGCCACTAAAGTAATGTTGGGGGTTAATAAACTCAAAGATTTTACCATTACCCCACATCAGGAAGGGTTTGCTATAAAACAACCGGTTTTTTCTTTCAATAAATTCCCTAATGTGAACAAAGAACTTGGTCCCGAAATGAAATCGACCGGCGAAGCTATTCTGTTTGTGAAGGATATTAAAGACCCATTGTTCAGAGAGCTTTATAGCATGAAGAGCATGTATTTGAGTAAATAGATTATTTTGGCTAAATTACTTGCGAAATGCTAGTCGACTGAAGAGACACTATCCCTTAAAGTGTGTAAGTTAAAAAGTTAATATTTTTACCATTTTAATCTATTTTCAAAAATAATTAAAAATTGATTAAATATGATGCCCCAGTCGCGGATAGGCAGGCTCCATTTTTTGTAGCCTCCCTTACGGCAAGATACGTAGATTTCATTACCGCATCATCAGTAGGAAAAGAGAGTTTATTTTTAGTGTATTTTCTAATTTTCCCATTTAAGTTTTCAATCAAATTTGTGGTATAAATAATTTTTCTAATTTCAAG
>CAMDXE010000122.1 GCA_945878925.1 Chitinophaga pinensis | reverse complement strand
ATATGAAAGCTTCTCCATTTAGCTTTATGGATTTAACTTATCGATTAGGAACAGACGTTTATACAGATAAGCGTTATTCTATTTTTTCAATAGGCTCAAACCAACCTGCGAGTGCACCTAATGGTGAATTAAACGAAAACATACAATCATACCGATATGTTTATCAGGACATACTTGCTACCTTCAAAAAAGACCTTACCAAAGATATTGATGCTACATTAATGTTAGGAAGTAATTTACAATATGAGCGCAGCGAAGATCAATATTTAAGAGGTAGAGATTTAACCATTCCAAATTATTATAATTTATCGAATGCGTCTGATTTATATGCCAATTCAGGTTATTCAATTCTTAAAAAATCAGGAATATTTGCTGATTTAAATATGAACTACAAAGAGTTTTTATATTTGAACTTAACAGGACGTCAGGACAAATGGTCATCGTTTAACAAAACTATTACCTATCCTTCGGCCTCTTTAGCCTTCTTATTCAGTGATTTTGTAAAACAAGACTGGTTTAATTTTGGTAAAGCGCGTGTTGCTATTGCTCAAGCCGGTAAAGGCCCATCGCCTTACGCTACTCAAAACTATTATGGCAAACCATCCTTTACCGATGGATTTACCGATGGTTTAGGATTTCCTTATTTAGGTCAAAACGGGTTTGGTATTAGTAATACATTAAATGATCCAAACATTAAGCCTGAAACCACCACATCACAAGAATTTGGGTTAGACCTACGATTCTTTGACTCACGTTTACGTTTAGACTTTTCTTATTACAACACCCAAACTAAAGACATTATCCTAAGTTTGCCAATATCAACTGCCTCTGGATTTTCTTCTTTTTACACCAACTCAGGTAGAATGGAAAATAAAGGTATTGAACTTTTCGCTTCAGGAACTGCAGTGAAAACTAAGAACTTCAGTTGGGATATTGGAGTTAATTTTAGCAAAAACAAAAATGAGGTTTTGGAACTTGCTAACGGCGTAGACGAAATTTCACCAGAAAGTGCTTTCTCCTCTACTGGAGCTTATGCAATTGTTGGATCACCTTATGGTGCACTTTATGGCACCAAATGGTTAAGAGATGCCAATGGTGCTTTAGTAATTGGTACCAATGGTTTGCCAAAGTTAGATCCTAAAAAGGGTAATTTAGGAAATCCTTATCCCGATTGGATGATGGGAATCAGAAACAGCATTGATTACAAAGGCATTAAACTAACCGGACTATTAGACATACGAGAAGGTGGAACAACTTGGAATGGAACTTATGCCCGATTAAACCGATTAGGCCGTACACAAGAGTCTGCAGATGACAGAAATCGTACCTATACAATTGAAGGTGTAAAAGCTGATGGAACTCCGAACACTACTGCAATTTCTGCCAATGCTTATTGGACAACTTATCAAGGAGATGGTGGAGCTTATGCTACCGAAAATGCAATGCAAGATGTATCATGGGTGCGTTTGAGAGAGATAGGTTTAAGTTATAACTTAAAACTTAAAGCCTGCGAAAAATATATCAAATCAATTGATTTGGGTTTTGTAGGAAAAAATCTTTGGTTGAAAACAGATTACAAAGGTGTAGATCCAGAAACAAGTTTAACGGGTGCAGGTTCGAATATTGGTGGATTTGATTATTTCAACAATCCCGGTATCAAATCATACATCTTTAGTTTAAAAGCAAACTTTTAATTAAAAGGAGGAAAACAAAATGAAAAAAATACTAATTCTAATAAGCTTTTCGGTATTGCTTGTAGCCCAAGGGTGTAAATATACCGACGGCGACAAAGTGTCTCCAAATTCACCAAGTGAGGTAACCGCTGCGTTGCTTCTATCCAACTGCGAAGTGGCATTATTTGCTTCATATGGAGGTAGTCTATCGCGTACATCGTCTATCCTTACTCAGCAGAGTGCAGGATTCACCGATCAAGCATTTATTTATGAAAAATACTCAATAGTTGAAGGTGACCTTGATAATGAATGGTCTACCTTGTACACTTCAGGCCTAATCAATACCAAAAAATTGATTGACAAGGCTGGAACAGCTAACCCACACTATTCAGGCATTGCAAAAGTTTTGCAAGCCATGATGATTGGCGCGGCTACTGACCTTTGGGGCGATGTGCCTTACAGCAATGCACTTAAAGGTGAAGACGGAACTGCAGCATCATTAAAACCTTCTTACGACAAACAAGCTGATGTTTTAAATGCTATACAAGCAGTTTTAAGTTCAGCCATTGTTGATCTTGGTCAAACCGCTAATTCAATTAAACCATCTACGGATGATTATATTTTTGGTGGAGACGCTAACAAATGGATTCGCACTGCTTGGATGTTAAAAGCACGTTATGCTTTGCGATTAAGCAAAAAGAATTCGGCCGATGCCTATTCAAAAACACTTGCTGCATTGGCCTCTGCCAAAGCTGCAGGCCTATCGGCAGGCGACGATTGCGACATGATGTTTGGTGTAAACGCCAACGAATATAACCAATGGTATGCCTTTACTAAGGTTGACCGTGAAGGTTATATCCGCATGGGTGCTAAAATGGTTAATATGATGAACGCTATCAGCGATCCAAGATTGCCTTTCTATTGCGAATTAAAAGATACAACTGCCTATATCGGTGGACCAGCAGGTGAAGCAGAAACTATCACTTATGGAGGATTTGTTTCTGTAATTGGTAGCTATTATGCATCGCCCGATTCTAAATTGCCACTTATTACCTATGTAGAATCTAAATTCATGGAGGCTGAAGCCAACATTAATGCAGATAAAGCTGCTGCTGCAACGGCCTATAATGCTGCTGTAATTGGACATATAACCAAGGTTACTGGTGCAGCACCCTCATCGGGTTATGTTACTGCTAATGCTTCGGAAACAAGCAGTACTATAACTTTAGAAAAAATTATGAATCAAAAGTATATAGCATTATTTACCCAATTGGAAGTTTACAACGATTGGAGACGTACAGGCTTCCCTACTTTAACTAAAGCCACAGGTGCTACAACTGAAATACCACGCAGAATGCCTAATATATTGACAGAAAGACTATACAATAGCAACGCTACTCTCGTTACGGATATTCTTTCACCAGTTTGGTGGGATCAATAATTAAATCCTAATAACGAGACTTGTGCTCTATACCAAAAACCGCATCCTCTGGGTGCGGTTTTTGTTTTTAATTGCATTTATAATATTTTGACAATTCTTCGAAAAATAATAAATTAGCCACTTAAATAATTTATGAAAACTATTAGCTCATTCTTACTTTGTATCTTCATTTTATTGGGGTGTTCGGATTCTAAAAACCACAAAAAAATGCAATTGGAAGTTCAAACTTATTTGGATTCGTATAACCTTCAATTTCAAAAATTACTGATTGCCAACAACGAAGCACAATGGGCGCTCAATACCAAAATTGTTGAGGGTGATACAATTACTTCACAAATGGCTACCAAAACCGGCGAAGCATTCGCGGCATTTACCGGCAGCAAATTAAATATCGATCAAACCCGGCGATTCTTAACTTATAAAACCCATATCACTCCCCTGCAAATAAAACAATTGGAAGCTATTTTGTTTATGGCAGGCAGTAACCCCGCAACTGCAGGAGAGATTGTTTCGAACAGAATTAAGGCCGAAACCAAACAAACCGAGCTGTTGTACGGCTATAAATATATGCTTAATGGCAAGGAAGTAACACCAAACAATTTGGATGAAATATTGCGAACATCCACCGTTTTGGACGATAGATTAGCGGCATGGACTACAAGTAAAGAAATTGGAACCAGCCTCAAAACGGGTTTAGAAAACCTGAGAAATTTGAGAAATAAATCTGTTCAAGCGCTAGCCTACGATGATTTTTTTTCGTATCAAGCCGCCGAATATGGCATGAGCAGCAAAGAAATAATGCAATCGTGCCAACAAATGATCAACGACGTGTGGCCTTTATACCGCGAACTGCACACCTGGGCACGCTACGAACTGGCTGCCAAATACCATCAACCAGTTCCTGCTTATTTACCTGCCCACTGGCTGCCCAACCGATGGGGACAAGACTGGACCGCAATGGTAAACGTAGAGGGTATTAATTTGGATGAAACTCTAAAATCAAAAAGCCCTCAATGGATAGTGGAACAAGGCGAGGCCTTTTACAAAAGTTTAGGATTCGATGCATTGCCAAAATCATTTTATACCAAATCGAGCCTTTATCCTTTGCCAGCTAAGGCAACTTATAAGAAAAACAATCATGCCAGTGCCTGGCATATCGATAATGATCAAGATTTAAGAAGCCTCATGAGTATTGAACCTAATACCGAATGGTGGGGAACCGCCCTGCACGAATTAGGCCATATTTACTATTATCAAACCTATTCGAACAAAGATGTGCCGGTAATATTAAGAGGTGGAGCTAATCGCGCTTATCACGAAGCTATGGGCAGTTTGATAGGCTTGGCGGCTTTACAAAAACCGTTTTTGCAACAGTTTGGATTAGTGCCTCAGAATGTAAAAACCAACGACACTCTAAACATGCTAAAAGAAGCTTTAGATTTTGTAGTGCACATTCCATGGGGAGCAGGCGTTATGACGGGATTCGAAAATGCACTGTATAGCCAAAATTTGCCAAAAGCACAATTTAATAAAGCCTGGTGGGCCTTGGTCAAAAAATATCAGGGCATAGAACCTCCAAGCGAACGAAGTGAATTGTATTGCGATGCAGCCACAAAAACGCATATCAACGACGATGCCGCCCAGTATTACGATTACAGCATGAGCAATGTTTTGTTATTTCAATTTCACGACCACATTGCAAAAAAAATATTGAAGCAAGACCCACATAATACCAACTATTGGGGAAGCACAGCCACTGGCCAATTTTTAAAAGAACTCATGTATCCAGGAGCAAGTGTCGATTGGCGCGATCACCTGCAAAAACATTTGGGAAGCCCAATGAGTGCTAAGCCAATGATAGACTATTTCAATCCCTTATTGGTTTACCTTAAAAAAATTAATGCCTCACGACAGTATACGCTTCCTCAACATATTTAATAAGGCTAATCCTCATTTTTAAACGACTAATTAAAAAAGAAAATATACATTCCAATAAAAAATTATTAGGTTTGAATGACTTTAACCACTTAAAAAATAAATTATGGAAGAAATGCAAATTAATTGGATGGCTTTTGCCGCGGCAGTTGTAGCACAAATGATTGTAGGATACCTTTGGTTTCATCCTGCTGTAATGGGTAAAATTTGGGCCAAATCGTTAGGAAAGGATTACGATGACCTGAAGCCCAAAAACGCCTTCAAAACTTACGGTATAACCATTTTACTCACCCTGCTTTTTACTATGTTTTTGGTAAATAATGTGACAGGATTGGGCAATGAAGATTTAAAATTTCACACCTTTAAACACGGTATCTTTCATGCAATCATTTTAACCTTAATGATTATGTTGCCTGTTTTTGGAACGCCTGCCTTATTCGAAAAACGCGATTGGCGCTGGGTTATGGTTCATGTAGGATATTGGTTTTGCAGAATTGGAGCAGCTGCAGGAATACTAAGCTACTGGCGATAAGCACTCTTTTTTCTTATTTCAATACGTATTGTTTGCCACCACTTATTTTGGGTGTATTGGGAATTTTATGATTTTAATTGAAAATTTATTAGACCCAAACAAAGTCTAAGCATTCTTCAATTTTTGAAACCGCAATAATTTCGATTTTAGATTTGGCCAATCCTTTTTGGTTAAATGTTGAAATAACGATGGCTTTAAATCCTAATTTTTCGGCTTCTGATATACGCTGTTCAATTTTTCCTACCGCTCTTATTTCTCCACTTAAGCCTATTTCGGCCGCAAAAGTATATGTTGGATTTACAACCTGATTGTGAAACGACGATAAGATGGCCATAGCAATGCCTAAATCTAAAGCAGGATCTTCTAATTTTAATCCGCCTGCAATATTTACAAACACATCTTGAGACGCTAAATAAAACCCACATCGTTTTTCGAGCACTGCCAATAGCATATTCAGGCGACGCAAATCAAATCCATTAGAATTGCGCTGAGGGGTACCGTAAACCGCACTGCTTACCAAAGCTTGAGTTTCTACCAGCATAGGCCTAATGCCTTCTAAAGCAGCCGTAATGGTGATGCCCGACAAGGGCTGTTGACGCTGGGTAATTAATATTTCACTAGGATTAGGAACCTCACGCAATCCACTTTGAATCATTTCATAAATACCGATTTCGGAAGCCGATCCAAATCTGTTTTTGATGGCTCTTAATATTCGATAAGTATGATGCCGATCGCCTTCAAATTGAAGAACTGTATCGACCATGTGTTCTAAAACTTTAGGGCCCGCAATAACGCCATCTTTGGTAATATGACCAATCAAAAAAACAGGGGTATTGGTTTCTTTGGCAAATCGCAAAAATTCGCCGGCGCATTCTCTTATTTGCGAAATACTGCCTGGCGATGAATCAATTTGATTGGTATATAAGGTTTGAATGGAATCGATAATAACGATCTCTGGTTTAAGTGTTTTTATAACTTGAAAAATGGTTTGAATGTGGGTAACCGATAGGATATAGCATTCTTCGTTTACTATTCCTATCCGCTCGGCTCGCATTTTTATTTGCGATTCGCTTTCTTCCCCCGACAAATACAAAACCTTGTTTTTGCTCTTTACAGCCATTTGCAACAGCAAGGTGCTTTTGCCAATACCTGGTTCACCGCCGAGCAATATCAAACTTCCTGCCACAATACCCCCACCCAAAACCCTATCTAGTTCGCCGTCGAAAGTTGGGGTTCGCTTTTCTTTTATCGAATCTATTTCGGCAAAAGATTTAGGTCTGTTTTTGGATGTATTTAATTGGCCATGTTTCGTTTCGTCGTGCCAAGCTGCGCTCTTGTCTTCTTTAACTATTATTTCTTCAACATAGGTATTCCATTGGCCACACGCTGCACATTTTCCAATCCATTTGGCTGCAACAGCTCCACAATTTTGGCAAAAAAATGATGATTTCGCTTTGGACATATTAAGTATTAAAACGTGGGCTAGCCTAAATTATTCGCAACAAAACTTACAAGGGGCTTTGTCGTCTAACTTCATACAAAACCATACCCGCAGCCACCGAAACATTTAAAGATTTAACAGGCCCCGAAATGGGTATAAACGCTAATTTATCGGCTATTCGCAGGATTAATGGTGAAAGTCCTCTTTCCTCCGAACCCATAACAATG
>CAMDXE010000121.1 GCA_945878925.1 Chitinophaga pinensis | reverse complement strand
CGTCTAAAAAGCCAAAACTGCTTAGGTCGCGACTCCACTTTACGTTGCATCAATATCGTTGCACCTAGTTCTAAGCCTGTGGTTGATTTTGCTTCCAATACCAACGAAGTAGAACGTTTTGGTACAGTTAATTTTTTAGACCTTTCTACCAATGGCCCAACTTATTGGAGCTGGTATATGTACGATCCCGTAGACTCTGTTGGAACCCGTATGGATGTTGAAACCTATAACTCAAATTTAGTAGGTGGCAATGCATTTACCAATGCCAATCCTAACGTATTCTTTAACCGTACTGGTACCTATACTGTGTGCCTACAAACATCTAACAGTCAAGGTCCTTCTAACTTGCTTTGCAAAAAAGCCTATGTAAGGGTTACCCCTTTTAAAGATAACAATATGGGTGCCGGAACCGTGCAACCTATTTATGAAGCCTCTGGAAATATCATTGACGATGGCGGACGTAATGGAAACTATTCGAACAACCGTATCGACTATGCTACCATTATTCCATGTGGTGCCAAAAAAATAACCTTGACCTTTAAGCAATTTAAAGTTGCAACCGGCGACCTTCTTAAAATTTATGACGGAACCGATGCCTCAGGAAAACCCCTGCATCCTGGAACCGGATTTACGCTTGGGTCGGTGCCTATGGCTCCTATTATTGCTACTTCGGGTGCTATGTATCTTTATTTTAGTACCAATGGCTCTGGAGTAGATTCAGGGTTTATTGCCAGCTGGACTACCGAAAAAGGTACCGTAGCTGCGCCTATAGCTAGCTTTACTATACCCGATACCCTTTACAACCCCAACTATTATACCTTCAAAAATACGTCTCAAAATGTGATGGGTAAAACCGATTACATCTGGGAAATAAATCCAGGATATGGTGAAGTAGGGTATGCCAAAAATTTGGATTATGCCATCTTAACCGACAATACCTACGATGTAACCATGACCGCTACTACTTGTATAGGAAGCGACAGCTACACCAAATCTATTGTGGTGGTATCGCCTAATACCAAAACTGAGGTTGATTTTATTGCCGACAATCGCCGACCAACTACCGGCGAGCCCGTTAAAATCACACCTTTCTGCCCTCTAGCTGGAAAAGCCATTAAATCGGACAAATACAAATGGACATTCTTCCCAGGAACCGCCGTTGTGGTTAGCCAAGACATCTATAATGGAGAGGCTGTAGTGAAATTTAATGCCAAAGGTAAATATACTGTTTCGCTTAGAGCTTGGAATACTTTAGATTCTTCGGCCACTAGTACCGATGTAATTAAGGCTGATTATGTAATCGTAGTGGAACATTGCACCCCTCTATTAGGCGTGTCGGCTTCGTCTGACGTTGCTATTAATAATGTTAAATTAACAGATAGCAAAAATGTAACCCTTATCAACAACACTTCGGCCAACAATGCTCAAGGATACGACGATTATACCTTAACCAACTTATCGGCTACCCTTAACTTTGGATCTACCTACGACATTAGCACCAGCCGATCGACCAACGTCAACCCAATGAGCCGTAAAATATGGATAGATTGGAACATTGATGGCGATTTTGACGATGCAGGCGAAACCGTAGCTTATGAAGCTACCGCTACTACCGCTACTTTCGCTACTCAATTTACTGTGCCCGATATCTCTACAGCTTTCGAAGGCAAAACACGAATGAGAATTGGTACCAGCTACTCTAACGACCCAAATATGCCTTGCGGTGCTTCTAGTGGAATTACTAATGCCAACCGTATTGGCGAGTTCGAAGATTACAGACTTTTTGTAACCAACGACAAAAATCCTCCTGTATTAACACTTAACAACGACGATACCCTTTACCTTGAAGTGGGATCTACCTATACCGAATATGGAGCAACCGCTATCGACCCAACTCAAGGCGACATTAGCTCTAAAATTGTTATCACCTCGGATGTGGATATGGCCTTTACTGGTATCTATTATTTACAATACAATGTAAAAGATGCTGGAGGAAATCCTGCAATACCCGTTAACCGTGTGGTATACGTTGTAAAAGATCAAACCAAACCCGATCTTAAACTTAATGGCAACGATACCGTGTTTGTAGATGTATTTGGTACCTATACCGAAGATGGAGCACAGGCTTCTGACAACAAAGATGGCAACATCACCAACGCCATTGTAATTACTGGCTCGGTAAACACCAATGTATTGGGTGTATACACACTTACTTACAGAGTAAATGACGTAGCTGGAAACAAAGCCATGAAAGTACGTATCGTAATTGTACGCGACAATCAAAAACCAGTTATCGTTAACACCGATGCCGATGCTAACAACGAAGTAAAAGTGCAGATTATCTCCATCTTTATCGACCGTACCAAAGTATCCGACAACTACGACAACCCAACCCTAGTGGTTACTGCTGGATCTTCTGGACCTGTTGATCCTCGATTCAAAGGCACGTATCCTATGATTTATGATGCCTCTGATGCTTCGGCCAACAAAGCCGATACAAAAACCTACAAGTATGTTGTGGACGATTACGTTGGACCAACCATTACCTTAAATACTTTAGATACCGTAATATGGCCTGTAAACAAAGCCTACACTCCTGTACAAGCAAGCGCTTCGGATAATTATTACGACAACTCACAATTATCTTTAACCCGTACTTCAACCGTTAATCCATTTAAATTAGGATTATACTACGATGAATTTACAGCGACCGATGGTAGTGGTAACATCACCGTCCGCCGACGTTGGGTAAGAGTGCTCGACAACGAAGCTCCAATTATTAATGGCTCTTCTATGAACGTAGGACTATACTCTAGCATCGATGCTTCTGAAGGTTTAACCATCAGCGACAATTACGACGCTCCTGCTTTATTGCGCCCTCGAGTGATAGTGATAGCCAATAACTTAAATACCTATGTAGAAGGATTGTACTCAGTAACGTTTAAAGTATCTGACTTGAGCGGAAACTGGAGCATGCCTTACGAAAGAAGTATTTGGGTTAATCGCATCTATCCAACTATACAAAGCGGCATTGCCACTATCAATCAGGACAAAGCCATCAATGTATATCCAAATCCATCAACCGGTTTGATAAACATAAGCTACAATTTTGCTACTCCACAAACTATGGACGTGCAAGTGTATAACGCAACCGGTGCATTGGTAGCTCAGCTTAGTTCTATCCACGGTCAAAACGGTGTTCAAACCATTGACCTAAGCAACGAAGCAAGCGGTTTGTATACCCTAAGAATGCGCACCAACGGAAGACAGATTACTCGCAAAATATCGCTTCGACGATAAAAAAATAAACATCACATAAAAAAAGGGGATCAAATTGATCCCCTTTTTTTATGAAATCAAAATAATTCGGTTTAAAATGCAACCTTTGCTTAATTCTCAGTCTATTAATTAACAAACATTGGAGAGCACAGGGCTTGATGAAATTATTAGCGGTTGTAAAAATAATGACCGCCATTGCCAAAAGTTGCTATTTGAATTGTTTGCTAAAAAAATGATGGGAGTTTGTCTCAGATATAGTACAAATTATGAAACCGCCCGCGACATGGTTCAGGATGGGTTTATTAAAGTATACACCAAAATATCTGGCTTTAAACAAGAAAGTTCCCTATCTACCTGGATGACTCGAATTTTTATCAATACCTGTCTTTCCCATTTAAATAAGGCAGAAAGTAAAAATTTGTATCTAGACATCAACGACCCAATGGTTCAAAATAAAACCGAACTTTTAATGGACGACGAAGTTCAGGTTGAAAATACACTTAAAAATTTACCAGTAAGCAAAGTGCTTGATTATATAGCCCAATTGCCACTAAAATATAGTGTGGTATTAAACATGTACTCTATTGATGGATTTTCGCATCAACAAATAGCTGATGCATTGGATATTCAAGTAGGCTCTTCGAAAAGCAGATTAAGCCGGGCTCGTCAATTACTTATCGAGCGCATAAAAACCCAAGAAAAATTAAATTGAGCACCGAGCATCACCATATAGATGATTTGTTAAAAGCTAAATTTTTAGCTTTTGAAGTCGATGTTCCGGCGTCGGATTGGTTTGCTATTGAAGAAAAATTAAATAACAAGCGTCGTTACGGCTGGATTTGGTGGGCAGCATTGCCCCTCTTAATTGTAAGCAGCCTAGGTTTATACGTTTGCATGAATACCTCCAGTAACAAAAAAACCGAGTTCACAAAAATTAAACCTATCGAGCGTTTAATGGAGGCTAAGAATGTTAAGCCATCAATAGATATAAACCTCACCCCGGCACCTACAGCAAAGCTCAAAACTTACCCAAATAAGTCGCTACTATTGCCCAATAAAACAGCAGCCAATGAATTGAATACTGAGACTGAAAATACGCATACAACCCAATTGGTATTCGAAAGCATTCTTCTTAATTCGAAATCCTTTGGATACTTCTGGAAACAATCAAGCCCTACGGTAGATCCTTTAAAAGAAAGCTTACCTCTTTTGAAAAAGAGTAAGAAAACACTAAAATTCGGTATTGAATTTGGCATAAACCTTGCACCTACCATGGGATTGGATGCCATTACCAAAAACAATTCTAATTATTTAAATCGCGAATATTTAAACCATGTTGGCAATAGCTCATCCTTAGGATCGGGATTTAATAATGGCCTACATGCCCAATTAAATATTGGAGAAAAATGGTTTATTCGATCAGGGGTCTATAGTTCAACCTACAAGGTAGATCATGCCTACGATTTTGTAGTTACCGAAGCTCCTAACGTTACCATTGGTCAAGGGATCACGTATTACATTCCATTAAATCCATCGGATTATAGACACATTAAACAAGAGGGTGGCACTTCTGTAACTTATATTTCAATCCCGCTGTGTATAGGCAACAGATATGGGTTTGCTAAAAATTGGGGAATGGAATCGAAAATCGGGTTTAATTTATCAAATCTCCGAAAGAGTGATGGGCAAATTGTAAATCCAACCTATTTGAATTTAGAGGATATCAACGGTAATAATTCCATCAAAAAATGGGCAAAAGGCCTAACAATATCTTCTGGCGTATACTATAAAACAAATAATAATCTTATTTTTACCGTTGAACCCAATTATTCAACACTTTTGGGCTCGGCTCAAGTTAAGGATTACCCAGTTAAAACACGATTTTATAATTATGGGGTTAACGTTAATATCAATTATATTTTAGGCAAAAAATGAAAGCGGTTTTTAAAATAATAATACTCTGTTGGCTATGCTTAAATATAGCTAAGGCGCAAATTATTTTGCCTATGGGTATTGGTCAAAAAAACGCCCTAAATGTAAGCTGTTCAGAGGGGGATAAACTGTGGGTTATGAGCAATGAAAATGAAAAATTTATTTTAAATAAATGGGATGGCAACTTTTGGATACAATACGGTGAAATTCCAATAAATATTCTCAATACCATTTCCACTTTGCCACAATCCATAGAAGTTAAAGCCATTTGTAATTATTCTGGCGAGATTTATTTGGCGCTAGCCAACAAATACAACGAAAAATTATTGCTGCTCAAAAATTCAGGACAAAAATGGAATGTAGTAAACAGCGACAATGTAAAAGCAGCCAATAAATTAACCTTTTTGAAAACGACAGATGGGTTATTGCTTTGTGGTAAAATAACTTTAGGCAACCAAGCCATCACCATCCTCAAAATCAAACCAAACAGTTGTGAATTTTATGCTGGACTTTCGGCCAATAATAATGCAAACGATTACTTTACCGATTTCGAATATTGTCACGATACAGTTTGGGCCTTTGGATATTTTACTATAAATCAAGAAAGCAGATACTTTGCAAAGCTTGATAATGGAAATTGGAATATAGTACCCCAAGAAAACGCACCTTTTATCAACGGAAACATTGCCATTGGCACCTATCAACAAAATTTAGTATTGGCTGGAGTTGATTTTGACGGAAAGGCTTCGATTAGTATTCAAAAATCCAACAATACCTGGGCCGAAATATCAAATGGATTGGCCGATTGGAAAATAAACTCGATATCCGATTTCCGACAAATAGATCAAAAATTTTGGGCAGCAGGGCAATTTATAAATCTAAAAACAAATAAAAACGCAAGTTTAGCCTATTGGGACGGAACCACTTGGACTGTTCCAAATTATGATTACATAGGCAATGACATACAACTCAATGGAAAAAACTTAGCTTTCATAACAGGTAATTTTACCGCCTATCAAGGCTTGCTTTTGAACCATACAGGCCTATTAGATTTTGGAAATGCAATTATTGCTGGAAAAGTATTTTACGATTTAAATGATAATTGTATACAAGATTTTGGCGAGAATAATATTTCGGGCGTGGTGATGCAACTAACCCCTGAAAATATTTATATAATGACCGATTATAATGGTCGATATTATTTTCCTATTGACCAAACCCCTAAGTCGCATTTTGTCGAATTAGTGCTTCCAAAGTATATGCAGGCTACCAATTGCGGCAATAGCGGAAATAATGGAACGCTTAAAGCCGCAAACATTTCATCGCAATTAACTACAGCTGGAATCGATTTTGGATTAAAACCTGCTGGCATTCATCTGGACGCCGCGGCTCAAATAAGCGATTATACAGGCTGGCGAGCCAGACAAGGGTTTGAAGAGATGTATAAAATTTGCGTAGCCAACTCAGGAACACAAAAAATAGAATCGGCCAAGTTAATTTTAAAAACCGACGCCCGACTCACAAATTTAACATTTAGCGATCAACCTGTATATTTTCAAAACAACATCGCCGAATGGTCGGTAAATCCCATTAATGTTGGTGAAAAATACTGCATTATGGCCAAAGCCACTATTCCATTAAGCGTACCTTTAGATACTGAAATACTATTTGATGTAAAAGTTAATCTTGGCGACCTTGAGGACGAAAATCCAGCAAACAATGCGACGATTTTAAAACAAAAAATTGTGGCTGCTATTGATCCAAATGATAAAAAAACAAGACAAAACTATTTAATAGAGCCCTCTCAAAAGGTGTTAGATTACAAAATAAGGTTTCAAAATACAGGCAACGATATGGCCTATAATATTATCGTTACCGACGTGCTAGATCCAAACATAAGCATAGGCCCTCTTGGCACTATTACCGATGCAAGCCATAATATAGAAACAGCCCCAACATTTTGGAGGCTTCCAAACGGAAAGTGGCAATCAAAATATGCTTGGAAATTCAGTAACATATTGTTGCCCGACAGCAACACAAATAATGAAAAG
>CAMDXE010000120.1 GCA_945878925.1 Chitinophaga pinensis | reverse complement strand
GCGCATTTAATTGAAAACAACGACGAGCTTGCCGCACTTTTTTCTGCGTGGTTGATGGATCAATCAAAAAAAGAAGTGGTATTGCCACGCATGGGCTCCAAAAAAGCCTGGTATTTAAAACGAAAGGAAGTTTAATAAAACAATAAAGGCTCGCTTCACAGCGAGCCTTCATTTAATAAGCTAAACCTAATTTTTGACAATTTAATTGTCTAAATGCTAAGGAGGTTACAAGTACTGTGCCTAAATGTTATACTACTAATAATTAATAAGATAAAAATTATAGAAAAATGAATTCGTCTCAAATTGGTTCATTTTTTCCTAAATTAAAATTACAAACCAACGCAACGAATGCCTAAATTATCAAAAATATTAATCGCCATTTTATGCCTTGGACAAAGCATAATGGTAAAAAGTCAAGACATTTACGATTCATCACACACGTTTCGATACGCCACGCATTTATTTAAATCGAAAGAATTTATCAGAGCCGCTCACGAATACGAAAGGTCCTGTTTTTTAGATTCACAAAACTGGGCCGCCCATTTCTATCTTATTCAAAGCTATCGCAAAAGCAATCAAGACAAAAAAGGCGTGGCGCATTATGCCAAGATATACAAACAATTGCCCGAAACCGAAGTCGCAAAATTTGAGCACGAAGGCAATATCTGTAGATTTCGCAGCAATCCAACTTATTTTCTATCAAAAAAAGAAACCGACAGCATTTCGTCGCTCGAATATTTCAAGGGCCCATCTATGTTGATGAGTCATCAATGGAGCCAATCAAAAACCTACCTTGTAACTACCCCTCTCAAGGGAGACAAAACCTTAAATAGCTATTATCAATTGGCGCTTGCAGGTTCTAATTTAAACTACAAAAAACCATGGGTAGCCGGCACTCTATCTACAATAGTACCTGGACTTGGCAAATTTTATACCGGCTACACCAAAGATGGACTTATAGCATTATTAATGTCGGGCATATCGGCTTATCAAGCCTATAGGGGATACGATGCCAAAGGCGCTCGATCTGGGATTTTTATTATTTATTCAGGTATGGCCGCTGGATTTTATTTAGGTAATATCTATGGGTCGATAAAATCGGCAAAACAGAAAAACAATAAACTTAATGAAGCTATGGATGCCAAAACCAAAGAAATATTTTATGAATGGGCAGAATAATGGATTCCCTCTATCTTTGCAAGGTTAAATAGTATTAGTATCTAGAAATGGAAGTCATTCAAAATAAAGTAAGCCAAAGCGGACTATTAACGTTTAATCTCGAGGACCATTACGATCCTCATGTTCGAATTATTTTAGACATTAAGGACTGGCTATTTAAAGAATTGATCCTAAAAGAAAAAGACTTTAGAGAGTTTATCAAAGCCTGCGATTGGGAGCAGTATCGAAACGCAAATGTAGCCATCATCTGTTCGGTAGATGCCATTGTGCCCACATGGGCCTTTATGTTGATTGCCTCAAAACTATCGGGTGTGGCCCATCACTATGCATTTGGAGATTTAAGCAATCTTGAAAATTCATTGTTTCAAAATTCATTGTCAAAAATCGACTTAAACTTCTATCGCGACAAAAAGGTGGTGATTAAGGGATGTGGTAATTTGCCCGTTTCAACTAATGCCTATGTCGAAATTTCTCGACTATTGTTGCCTGTTGTGAGTAGTATTATGTATGGCGAGCCATGCAGCACAGTTCCTGTGTTTAAAAGAAAAATATAAGAGCCTTAACTCATAAAAAAAAGCCTTTGAACTAAACAGTCAAAGGCTTTTTTTATGATGTCGGTCGATATTTACTTCTCGGTATTACCCAACTTACTGTTTTTGCGGCTATAGCCAAAGTAAATTATAAAACCTATTGCAAGCCAAACTCCTAATCTTGACCAATTGGCCCAGCCCAATCCAACGATCATTGCCAAACAAACCAATATACCTAATATAGGCACCACGGGTACCCATGGCGTTCGGAAATTTCGTTGTAAATCAGGATTTGTTTTACGGAGTATCATAATACCTGCACAAACCAAAATGAATGCAAACAAGGTTCCAATACTTGTCATATCGCCCACAATATCGCCAGGAACAAAGGCGGCAAAACTTCCAACAAAAACAAAGAAAATTAGATTTGATTTATAGGGAGTTCTAAATTTGCTATGGAGTACGCTAAAAACAGGTGGTATTAATCCATCGCGACTCATTGAATAAAATACGCGACTCTGCCCCATAAGCATCACAAGTATAACCGAACTAAATCCGGCAAGAATGGCTATAGTAACAAGTTGGGCCAACCAACCGTATCCGGTCATATAAGTTTTTATGGCATAAGCAATGGACGCCTCTTTACCTTGATGTCTGAAATCGTCGACTGTAGCAACACCTGTTAATACATGAGCAAATAAAATGTATAATACGGTGCAAATTGCCAAAGAGCCCAAAATGCCAATAGGCATATCCTTTTTAGGATTTTTTGATTCTTGAGCAGCAGTACTTACAGCATCAAAGCCTATAAATGCAAAGAAAACAACTCCGGCCGCGCCCAATATTCCCATAATTCCTCCATAATTATGGTCCACACCTTGGCTATCAACATAGGTGGTGGCTTCGGGTATGTAATTAGCGTGATTAACCGGATTGATAAAAGACCATCCAAAAACAATAAATAATATAACGATGGCTACTTTTGTAATAACAATAATTCCATTCACCCAGGCCGATTCTTTGGTTCCTCGTATTAGTAATAGAGAGAGAAGTAGGATGATAAATAATGCGGGAATATTCATAATACCAGTTGTACCTAAATTAGAGGTTTCGAATGGCGAATGGCACCATTCATAAGGTATATGCATACCCACGTATTCGAGCAATTTATTTAAGTATTCGCTCCAAGCAATTCCAACCGTTGCTGCACCTAAGGCATATTCGAGCACTAAGTCCCACCCGATTATCCAAGCCATAAATTCGCCCATAGTAGCGTAGCTATATGTATAGGCGCTGCCTGCTATTGGAATCATACTTGCAAATTCGGCATAACATAAGCCTGCCAAGGCACAGCCAATAGCGGCAATAATAAATCCGATGGTAACTGCGGGCCCAGCATTGTTTGCAGCTGCAGCGGCAGTACGAACAAATAATCCAGCGCCAATTATAGCACCAATCCCTAAGGCAATTAAATTGGTGGCATTAAGACTCCTTTTTAAGGACTTGCCATCATCTACATCATTTTCATTAGCCTCTTTGGTTAATAAATAAATGTCCTTTTTAATAAATAAATTTTTCATATTAAGTTGCCAAACATACATTTTATTTCGCAAATACAAAATTATTACTGCTAACAATTAATAGTAAAAAATGGGTGTAAAAAAAAGGGCCGCATCGTATGCAGCCCTTTATTATGATAGCAATTCTAACTATTAATATTGCCAAAGATCATGTTCTAAAATAAACAAGTCATTTTTAATCTTATCGCTTTCTAATTGTGCAGCAATTCCATCGTCCTTAAACTCATCGAATAGATTAATGTCCATATCGTACATGTTTGATTCTTTGACGATGTAACTTGAAAACATTCGCATTTGAAAGAAATCATCATACGACAAACGACCTGCATCGTTGTTCGAATTAAACAATTCGACATTTACAATTATGGGTCTTAAATCATCCATCTTTACCCAATAAATAGGTTGTTCGCCAAGTTCTACACCTGCAAATATTGGTTTGTATAATGGCGCTATTGCAATTATTTTGGCTCTAAAGTCTGAATAATTGTGATCAAAAATCCAATCTTCCATGATACGATACTTCTTAATAGAAACCGGATCAAATGGAATAGTTACTGTAGAATCAATTGGATTATCTGGATCAAGTGGATTTTCTACTTGAGTTACAAAATCACGAGTACCTCTCTTCAAAATTTCTTCTGGGGTAAAAATAGAGGTCAATGAATCGTTGCGAAAAGGCTTTAGCATTCCATTCATAACATTATCGTGAATAACACGATAAAATGGGCTACGTGGCCAATCCATGATTTTATTCATTTTTTCACGGACATCAACAACTCTGTCAATGCGTTTCGACCACTTTACATTAGCCTCCCGTATATATCGGTAAGGAATTACTTTACGCTCAGCTACGGCTGTTTTTGGAAATGTCCAATCTTCGTACTGGGCCATGGCACTACCTAAAGTGCTCATCATAATTACTGTAAGGATTAAATGACGCATAATTTTTTATATATTATTAAATTATAGTAATAGCAATAGGAGCCAATCGTTTTTTGATTCCATTAGGACCTACCGCCTGGATATCATCTACAAGTACTTTATCTCCTTTTTTAGCTCTTGTAATAAAACTTTTTAATGATTGAGTAATAGCAGCACCGGTTCCACTTACAGCCTCTGCTTGACCTCTTTTGGGTACATACAAAGCGCTATAACTTGTAACGGTAAATGTTATTCCTTCGAACACGAAGTTTGGTAAAACTGCTTTTATGGTGTTTTGTGCTAATAATGCCGCTGCAGGTGCTGGACCGCTTTCTAAGGTTCCAAACATAGACTCGGGCTTAGGTACTGATTTTATTCGGTACATTTTTTCGCCCATCTTACGGGTAGATCCATCTTTCATCTTTACATTAGCAACAATAGTACATCCTGTTAATGACGATGTAGTTACTTTGGCCATATATCCATCCTTTGTTTTTGATAGGGTTCCGCCTCCACCGCTAATGCTTGCACTAATATCATTTGGCGAATATCCTGCCACCGAAATGGATACAGGATTTTCTAAACCAATATATAGAACATTCATTTTGTCGGCCGAAATAGTGGCTCCTCCTTGGAAAGCTTGGTATTCAGCTTTAAATTCATAAGGCTTAATACCGGTAGGGCCTTTTACTTGAATAACACCTCCCCATGTAAACACTCCTTGGTTGGATGGACGTGCGGTATAAATACCTGCGCCATTTTCCATAGGTAATGCTCTACCACCTACAATAACTGGGTTATCGGAGGTTGAGTTTGATGCTACCAATAATACTTCTGCTTTATATTCAGATCCCACCATAACGGCCGAGGAACTTGCAATAACTTTTGCCTCTAACTTATCGAAGGTGGTTTTATCTGCATCCACACTTTTGGCTAACAATTCGATTATATCGGCCTCGGTATTTCTAGCATCGTTCTGGATTTTAGTAAGCATCGTAATTACCCCTGCAAGTGGCGAATGTTCAAAATACATTTCGGCCCAACCTGGATATTTCGTTTTATCGTAATCGGTTTTTAAATTGGTAATTAACTTAATTTTATTAAAATCTGAATCTTTAACTTTTACTCCTCCACCTGATTTAATAAGATTTAACAATTTTTCGCGGGTATCGTTTACTTTTTTTGTTAATTCTTTTGCTTTCGCATCCCCAGGATTTTTGAAGAGGTAATTTGCATGAAGTTCAATGTTGTCGGCCTCTGTTAGTTCAGTTTCGCTAGCAACTTCGCCTTCTTCTGCTTCTTTTCGTCCATCTGTACGGGCGATAAGAGTTGTTTTAAGCTCCTCAATATATTTAACAAAGTCTTCTGAAACATTTAATACCGTTTCTGCTCTTTGCAAATAGGGTTTTACTTCATCAGGTCTCGTTTTTGCTTGATCTCTAAGGGTTGAAATAAGGCCAGTATTCTTTTTTGCTACGTTTGCATTTGCCTTATTAAAACTCACTTCCATCAAGTGAAACGCTTTTAAAATTTCTTTTGACACGTTCAAAGCAAGAAGGGCTGTTAACACGAGGTACATCATGTTAATCATCTTCTGCCTTGCCGATAGTTTTCCACCTGCCATATTATCCTTTTAATTTTATATTAATATTATAAATAAAGAGAACCTATTACGGTCTCATTGCTGTCAACATTCCACCATATACTTTGTTCAATGCTGATAAATTGCCTTGAAGGTCTGTAAAGGTTTCTCCCACTCCGCTCATTTGACCAGAAACACTTTTTAAGGTTTCGGTCGAATCTGCCAATGAATTTAAGGCATCAACCGCACGTGTATAAGTTGAGCTCATAGAATTCATGCTATTAGAAGCTTTTTGAACATTTTCGGCATATTCTTTAGTAGCCAAAGTTGCATTTGACAAGTCGGCCATATTGCTAACATTTGAGCTTAAAGATTTTAAACCTACACCTAAACTTTCTACCAATTCGGGTCCAATATTGGCTTCGGCAAGCATTTTATCCAATTGTTGAGCAACAGGATCAGCTTTCTTTTTAGGACCAGCATCCATTCCAGCTAATTCAGGATAAACTAAGGTCCAATCTAATTCTTGATGAATTGGTTCGAATGCCGAAATACAGAATATAATAGCCTCGGTAGTCATACCTGCAATTAAAAACTGATCGGCTAAGGGCCAATGCATAATCTTGAATAATGCACCAATGATAACAATTGAAGCTCCAAGTCCATAAGACATTGCCATTAACTTCTTGAATCCTTTACTTTCAAATACACTTTTGCTCATTTTTGTAATGTTTAATTTATTGTTGTTTGTTTATGTTTAATTACTCTTTAATTGTGATTTAATCACCCTTATCTTTTGTCTAAAGCCGATCGTCCAATGTAAGTTTGCACACATCTGAATCCAACATACGATTTACATGTATCTTGATATTCATAAGTACGGCTTCCATTTTGTATAAAATACGCTATGTCTTTCCACGATCCACCTCTGATAACTTTTCGTTTCATAGAAATCGGTTCATCTTCCCTAGCATCGTATTGATAATCGGGGTTAAGGTCATGCGCAAATTGATGGGTAGATTCTGAATATGCATTTATGGTCCATTCGGCTACATTTCCTGCCATATTATACAATCCATAATCGTTTGGAAAATAAGCATCCGAACGCACTGGATTCATTCCACCATCGCCCATATAATCGCCTCTGTTGGGTTTAAAATTAGCTAAGAAACATCCTTTGCTGTTTCTTGTATATGGCCCACCCCAAGGATACATATTATTGTCGCGACCACCTCGAGCTGCATATTCCCACTCAAATTCGGTAGGCAAACGAAACTCTTCAGTGATTGGCTGTCCAATATCTTCCCAGAATCTATTTAGCCATTCGGTTCTCCATTTGCAAAACGCTTTGGCTTGTTTCCAATTTACGCCAACTACTGGATAATCATCGTATTTTGGATGCCAAAAGTATTGGCGAGTCATTGGCTCATTATAACTAAAGGCAAAATCGCGAACCCAACAAAGTGTATCAGGATAAATAGGAACCACGCTCGTTTTTACA
>CAMDXE010000119.1 GCA_945878925.1 Chitinophaga pinensis | reverse complement strand
TCCGTCATTTTTTAAAACAAAATCGGCTTTTGCAATGCGTTCGCGATCGCTCATTTGGCTTTGCATGCGTTTTAAAACATCGTCATTTTTAACATTATCGCGTTGCACCACTCTTTCTAATCGTAAATTAATAGGGGCCGTAACAGCAATTATTTTATCAAGTTCTTTGTAACTGTCTGTTTCAAACATTAGAGCCGCCTCCTTTATTGTATAGGGATGATCGTGTTGTAAGGCCACCCATTGGCGATAATCTTCGAATACCGAAGGGTGAACCAAGCTATTTAAAAGTATTAATTTTTGTGGATTGTTAAACACAATCTTTGCTAAATACGATCGGTTGAGTTGTTCTTTTTCGTCATATGCATCCCAACCAAATGTTTTTCGGATTTGTTTTTTTAACTCAATATCTTCCTGCATAAGAACTTTAGCTCTTATGTCGGCAAAGTATATCGGAATATTTAAGTGCTTAAATATTTGGCAAACGGTAGATTTGCCAGAGCCGATACCGCCAGTAACGCCAATTTTTAAATGACTTTTGATAAACGTTATTTTGGGTTAAAAAGTAAATATAAAAATTAAGAGCCCGATTTGTTCGCAGCTTCAGTCATTTCGAGTGAAATAGCCGATTTTTCAATCTTTAATTTTCCAGCACCTTCGGTTTCTATCACTGCCCACGAGTCGGTTAGCTCGGTAATCTTTCCATGTATGCCACCTGAGGTAATAATTTTATCGCCTTTTTTTAGCTCACCCCAAAATTTCTTTTGAGCCTTGCCTTTTCTCATTTGAGGCAAAATCATAAAAAAATACATTACCACAAACATGAGCAATATCATAATCATGTTCATCGAACCATTGCTGCCTTTTGCGGGAGCCATTAATAAAATTTCGTACATAGTATTCGTTTGTTAAATTGTTTAAGAGGTTTAAAATATTTTTTGTTTTACAGGAAGGCCCTTACTCGATATAAGCTAATAAATAATTTATTTCCCCTCGGTTTTTTTATTTACAAAAGCTGTAAACGTAAGTTGTTTTTTTATAGGGTTAGCATTCGAAAATATAGTGACGTCTTTGTTGATGCTTTCGTGTTTTCCGGCGCTGTTAAATCTAATTTTAATAACTCCTCCTTGACCAGCTCTTATTGGTTCGCGAGGCCATTCAGGAATAGTGCAACCACAGGTAGCTTGAACATCGGATATGAGCAATGGTTTTTTACCAGTATTGGTAAAACTGAAATCATGTTCTACAACTTCGCCCTCGCTCATGGTGCCAAAATTCCAAGTCTCATGCTCAAACGTTAAAATGGGTTCTTCGCCCTTGCCTAAGGGATAATTGGCGGTAGAGCTTGTTTCTATTAAATTCGAATCATTGGAGGTAGCTTGGTTATTACACGACCCTATACAAAGACCCAAAATTGCTGCTATTAAATAAAACGTATTTTTCATTCTTAACTTTTGGTGGGTATTAGATGCAAAGATAATTTTTTAATCGATTTGTCTTCATCCTTTTATTCGTGCAAACCGCGCCCTTGCTTCTTCACTTTTCCTTCTGTTTTCAATTCATTCAATAATTTGTCGAGTATACCATTTATAAATTTTGAACTCTGCGGTGTGCTGTATTGCTTGGCCAGTTCAAGGTATTCGTTAATGGTAACTTTAACAGGAATACTTGGAAAATCGAGAAATTCGGCTACAGCCATTACCATAATATACAAGTCGATGCGAGCAATACGCTCGGCATCCCAATCTGGGGTGCGGTGGCTAATTAAATTTTCGTAGTCTGTATGGTTTTTTACGGTTATTTCTAAGAGTTGCTCCGAATAATTCAAATCGTCGGCCAAATCTTTCGATAAAGGGGGTATGCTAAGCGTTGATAAATCGGTTGAAAATGATTTTAATAATTTTTCAATTGATTTTAGTACTGGAATTTTTTCATCTTGCCAATGAAGGTTAATTTCTTCCATTTTGATGTTAAAATCATCCGACGATTCGATCAGAAATTGGTAGAAGGCAATTAAAAATTCTCGGCTGCTATTAAAATCCTGATTTGGATTTGAGCATTGCTGTTTAAACCAATCTGTTTCATTAATCTGTTTATAGATCAAACTCAAAAAATCAGCGTCCTTGGCCCAATTATAGGAAGGTTTTTTAAATAAATCTTTCGATTTTGGGTCAACCAACATCGCGTCTAAGCATTCATTTGCTGACAAAAATTGGAAAGACACTTCTTTTTCCTTTTCTACTTTAATGTGTTTGTCGGCAGGATTGAAATGCAGAATGGCATAATGGAATAAATCGTCGGGAAACTGTAGAACAGAATTAAATGTATCTTCAATGCCGGTGATGGATTTTCGAAGAAAGGATTTTGAGTTTTTTAAATCCTTAATTTCAGTTTGATGATAGGCATAAACTGCCTGCAACACCTTCACACGTATTAACCTCCTATTCAGCATCAATAATTTTTAATAAACGAGGTGCAAAAATACGGGGTTTGTCTCTATTTTTCTTGAGAATTTTTGATACGCTTAAAAATATGAATTTCGAACGGAACTTGGTTCGAAGTGGTAAAGGGCTTTTCGGGTATAAACGATTTAATGAGTTTATAATCAGCATTATTTTGCAACTTCTTTAAGGGGATTTGGCTCTCATTTGGGCCAAAATGTCCATCCCAAATAACTAAGCTTCCAAGGGGGGCATACTCGAAATCGAAACTCCATAAAAATTCGAAATGCCTTTTTTCGTATGGATTTATATCGGCCAGTATATTTAAATAGGGATATAAAAAATAGGTCATATTGTTTTTGTACTCAACCGTTTTTAACCATTCGGCTACTTTAACAAATTCAACCTGTTCTTTTGAAATTTGGAATGGGAGATTGCGCTTTATAAAAGTTAGCGCATGCGATGCCGAAATGATAAGCATAGCTACCACAGCTAAAAGCATAATCTTTTTAAATCGACTATAATATTGACAAACAATGGATGTGGCATAAACACCTATTAAGGCCATTAAGGGTGTTATTACAATCATAACCCTAGTATAACCGCAACTGCCCATAAGGCCTTTCCACCAAATAAAAGAATGGACCCCAAAATAAAGCCAGAAAATACCTGCAACCAACCAAAGCATGAATTGGTTTACGAATGTTTTTGGTTTGAAGAAGTAAAAAAACAAGGCTGCTAGGGTGCCAATAATAAGCAGAACCGAACCTGCCAATGAAAAAATAAAACGACAAAGTTTGGCATAATGAAACAAACTGCCAGTTCCGCACATTACACCTGTTATTTGGGCTTTGATATAAGGATTATGAGTTATAATCCAAAAAGGGTCGCCTTCTACTATCCAACCGATGGCATTAAACAGAAGTGGGCCGGCTACAAACCAAATAAGGCTTTTGTAGTTTTTTTCGATAAACATTAGGTAGAAACCAGCGGCAGCCATAATTACAAATCCCTCGCTTCGTGCAAAGGGTAGTAATCCGCAAATTGCCGCAGCTGCATTCCATCTTTTTGAAGCGGCAAAAAACAAAAACAGAATTAATAAAAATTCGTTGAGGTATTCGGTCAAACCCGAAATTGTATTTTCGATGGATACTTGGGGCAAAATGACCAATACAAATCCTATCCAAGCGTATTTTAAGCCTAATTTTTTGGCTGTAAGCCAGGTTAACCAAGCCGATGCAATCCAAAGTAATATATTAAAAATTTGGACGCCTATAAATCCAATATTGGCAAAAGGCGAAGCAAGTATGGTATACAAGGGTTTGCCCCATTGATCGAGCAATAAATAAGGATACTGCCAGCAATACTTCGATATGAGGTAGTGATTGTAACTGTCCATTCCACCTTCGCACCCAGGAGAAATTAAAGCAAAATAGGTAAAAACACTAAATAAAAGGATGCTTAATAGGCTCAAGCAAAAGATTTCACTTCCGAATATTTTGTGCGCTCGCTTCATTCTTCAATTAGAAACGATAGTTGGCCGATAGCCCAAATAGTTTAAGGCTGCTAAATCGATTGGATTCGTATTTTTCTGTTTCATTCCATTGTGTATCCAATTTGAAATGTTCGTATAAAATTTCGAGTTCGGTTTCGACAAAGAAATTTTTTGAAAAATGATAACGAGCTCCAATTTTTGGGCCAAATGAAATGGCTTGAAAATGATCGTAATACACGTTGTTGGTGCCAAGGGCGGAGTCTAAATGCCGTTTGTGCTTAACCACTTCGATGCCTAATGGCATTCCCCATTTTTTTTGAGGTTTTCTGAATTCATACATGAATGCACCCGAAAACCCTAAAAATTTATTATAACTTAATCCGGGATAATTCTTAATGCGAGGATAGTTTCGAAAATAAGTGCCAACATTAAACTCATATTTATCATAAAACCTAAAACCCCCTCGTAGCTGTCCACTAATTTCACCCAAAAAACTTTTATCGCTTAGGGTAACAATATCGGCAATGATATTGGTGTTGCCTATTCCAATAAACCATTTAGGTTCTTGGCTTTTATTTTGGGCTGCACCACTCAAACACAAACTTACACAGATCAGGGTAATTGTGTGTTTGAATAAGCTCATTACAGCGTAGATTTTAGATTTTTTATTTGCCGAAGTCTATTTTCGGCCATAAGAATAGCTGCTTTTTGTGTATGTATGTCTTGACGATTCGCCATTTTTAGAATTTCTAAAGTGGTATCGTAAATATTTTCGGCTTGTCCCATGGCTATTTCTCTGTTATAGCCAGTATGCTCCGAATAAACATTAATCAAACCGCCGGCATTAATCAAAAAATCGGGAGCATATATAATGCCTTTATCTTTTATCATGTTGCCATGTTCGTCTTCATTTTCTAATTGATTATTGGCTGCTCCTGCCACAATCGAACATTTAAGTCGATTGATGGTATCGGTATTTAATACTGCACCCATGGCGCATGGGGCAAAAATATCAACATCCAAATCAAAAAGGTCTTGGCCATCCACAACAATGGCATTGTATTGGCTGGCTGCTTTTTGCAAGCTTGCGTCGTTAATATCGGAAACGTAAATTTTTGCACCTTCGGCATGCAGTCGTTCCACTAAATGAAACCCTACTTTGCCAATGCCTTGTATGGCCACTGTTTTTCCATTTAGCGAATCGCTACCATACAAATATTTTGCCGATGCTTTCATTCCCATAAATACGCCATAGGCCGTAACCGGTGATGGATCGCCGCCGCCGCCTTTTATTTCGGGTAACCCAACCACATGCTTGGTTTCCATTCGAATATACTCCATATCGCGAGTGGTGGTTCCCACATCTTCGGCTGTAATATATTTTCCATTCAGATTTTCGATAAAACGTCCAAAGCGCCTGAACAATCCTTCTGATTTTAATTGATTAGGATCGCCAATTATAACCGCTTTGGCTCCGCCTAAATTTAAACCTGAAATAGCGGCCTTGTAAGTCATGCCTCTTGACAAACGCATCACATCTCTAAGTGCATCGTTTTCGGACGTGTAATTAAAAAAACGCGTTCCTCCCAAACCTGGACCTAAAATGGTATTATGAATTGCAATAATGGCCTTTAGCCCAGTAGCTTTGTCTTGGCATAGCATCACTTGCTCATGTTCGAACTCGTTCATTGGGCCAAAGATTCGTGCATCGTGCAACACCGTGTTTTCTTTTATCTCAATCATTTATTTTAAATAATGCGGCGCAAAAATACGACTTTTTCTAATTTTTTATATAACACGTATTTTATTAAGCAATGTCTCACTTATATATATTGCCACTCATTGCCTTAATTATTAGAATAAGAACTGAAGGGGTTTTGTAAAAATATATATTGACAGTCAGATACTTAGGCTTATAGTTCATTTTATTAAGGATTATCTATTGTGAGATTCAAATTAAACGTGTTGTTTGCGCATATAAAATTTATAAAAACAGATATGTACGAATCAACTCGAGATGGAAATGAGGAAGTGTTTTCAAAAAAAGTTAAGGCCGGCAAGCGAACCTATTTTTTTGATGTTAAAGCAACACGGGGAAATGATTATTACATTACAATAACCGAAAGTAAAAAAAGACCTGAAGACGGAATGTACATCAAGCATAAAATTTTCTTATACAAGGAAGATTTTAATAAGTTTTTGGAAGCCTTTCAGGAAACCATAAATTTTGTAAAAACCGATCTTATGCCTGAATACAATTATGAAGAATTCAGACGAGAACCAGAGCATAATGCTACTGAAAATTCTGAAAATTCATAATTCAGTTTAAGTCCCTTTAATTTTTTTACTTAGTTTTGTGCCTCTTTAGTTAAAGAATATGAACAAGGTATATAGTATTTTTGGGGTAGTAAGTGGGTTGGTTACCTCCATGTTTCTTTTTTTTTATTATCAAAAAGAACTCTATTTGCTTAGAGAAAACAACCTTTTGTTTAGGAGTTTTTCCATTATAGTTTTGGCCATTTGTGTAGTGTTTGCAATAATTGCAGCCAAAAAAATAAATAACAATACCATCAGTTTTATGCGATGCATGTTCACCGGATTTATGGTTTCGTTAATTAATGGTTTAGTAAATTTTATTTGTTTCCTAATTCTATATAGCACCAGTGCACATATACTAATAAAGCCCGAACAAATTGCCAAAAATCAGTTTATACACAATGCCGAAATACAAAAAGATTCAAGCATAAACATGGTACAAGCCATGGAGAGCATACACCAACAATTTACACCGGGAGGTTTTTTGCTGCCTAGTATTTTCACTTCTTTAATTTTTGGATTATTAACGTCCATTTTTATTACAGCATTCGTATATACCCGAACCGAAAAACAACTATGACCGAGATTGAAAGCGATATATGCCGCGTTGATTTTAGCGACGACACCGTATATTCATTTTTAAGCAATTTAAATAATCATCAAAAAATCATGCCTTCTCAAATTTCTGAGTGGTGGAGTTCGGATACAGAAGCAAAAATGAAAATTCAAGGCTTAGGAGCACTGCATTTGGGCCTCGACCAATGCCGACCAAATTCGTATCTGAAAATTGTACCAATAGGAACGGCTCCCGTAAATTTATATATAGAATGGCATTTAACGAACAAGGATGGGGCTTGCAATGTGCAGGTACTATTTTTTGCCGAACTCAATGTTTTTATGAAAATGGTAGCCGAAAAACCATTAAAAAATCTTGCCAACTATATGGCGCATAAATTAAATGAGGCTATAAAAGGCAGTTGAATAAGGCTATGTTAAGACTTCTGAGATTAGCATGGGCTATTTGGTTTTTATTGCTTTTTGTAACAGGCTTGGCCATTCTTTATATTCCATTCTGTATTTTGCTATCGCAAAAAAAATGGTATCCCTACGCACATAGGCTTCGAAAACTTTGGGCTATATGTATCCTGTATCCAAGTGGGTTATTTCCATGCGTGTATTTCGAA
>CAMDXE010000118.1 GCA_945878925.1 Chitinophaga pinensis | reverse complement strand
TCGTTGTTTATACAATACAAACCTATGAGTGGCCCCGAAACCGCATCCGATTTAGTTATGGGTTTGCGAATGAAATGATCGTGAATGCTCACATGAGGTATATCTTCAGTGCCACTTTTAGGCATGTGGCAGCTCACACAATTATCAGCTTTACTTGATCTTAATTTAAGGTCGGCCGAACACGCATTGCTAGCTGGATGACACGATTTGCATGCGGCGTTAAACTGTTCACTTCCTGTAACTTTTACAGATATATGCGGATTATGGCAAGATATACATGTAAGTGTTGTTGATTTTTTTTTGCCATTCGATTTAATAAAACAAGCACTCAGCTGCAAGCGTTGTGCATGAGATGCCATAATCATGCTGGCCTCCATGTTTTCGTATTTTGGCATAAATACCGAATAATAATCCGACAATTTCATACCGGGTTTGAATTGCGCAAATCGCTTTCCTTTTTCTAATACGGCATTGCCTTGCAGATGGCAGCGCTGACAAAGATCCACCTGCCTTTGCCAACTTAATTGCGACGGATTAACAATGGTGCGATCAATTCCTTCTTTCGACTTAATGGTTTTGCCTTTTAAGCGCATATTAACATGAAGTTCGCCTGGACCATGGCATCGCTCGCAATCAATTCCCATGCCCACCTGGGTAAATTTTTGGTCGCTTTTGGCTTCCACCTTAGGCATTGAATTGTGGCAACTCATGCATTCCTCATCAATTATTCGGGTAAATCGCGAATTTCTTCCATGTTCGAAACCAGGTGGCAGTCCCCATTTTTTTTTCTGCGAATACCAAGTAAAAGGCGCTTGGTATATAAATCCATTTCTTTGCATAAGATGAGAATTGGTATGCTGTCCCGAACCAATTATAAATTCTATTTTTTCGATGCGAATATGTACTGTATCAGACCCAAGTAAGCGGTATTCTTTTATAAAAAGTTCCGAATTAACCCAAAATGGCAAATAGTACAAGTCATTAATTGTATCATAAATTTGATGATTATTCGAAAAATCAGCCGCACTTTTTAGAGGAGTGGCCTTATTAAATGAGCTTCCCATCCCGGTATGAAGAAACGATTTGGCAATGTCCTCATGGCAAGAGGCGCAAGTTGCCAATCCTACGTAATCAACTGTATCGCTATGATTTAGGTAAAAAAAATCGTTGTCAACCTTGGGCTTGGGTTTCAACATAAAAATAGCAAGCACCCCAATAATGAGTACAAATATCCCAAAGACTATAAGTCGCGGGGAGCTTAATACCTTAAATTTCATTAGGCCCATACCCTAATTTACAGATCCAATTTTGACCATATTGCGGCCAAAAGTACAAAAATACTAAGGGACGAAACGGCTTAATTTTTTATAAACCTCAGCGAATAGCTATTCCCATCTGCTTTAATTCGCAGAAAGTACACGCCGTTGGCCAAGGCCGATGTATTAATTATTTTTGATTCTGGCGCATTATTAATTTCAACCTGCCTACCCGTTAATTCAAAAATTTCGTAGGCCTCCAATTTTTGAACATCAACCGTAAGCGTACTTGATGTTGGATTAGGATAAAAGTTTACTTTTTTTAGGTCTTGTTTTTTAACCGATTCGGTATAAAATACAAAATTACCTAAACAAAAATAATCGGGTGTATTCATTCCAAAAGTTCCGTTGTCGGTGGACACTAGTTGAAATTCCATTCTAACAATTGGCATGTGAAAAATATAATTGGCTTGTGCCCATTTGTTTTGAATGTATTTAGGGTCTTTTCTAAAATCTGCCAATAGTATTTCATCGCCTAGGTTTCCTATGGTGTCCACAATTTTATTATTCGCATCATACCCAATAATATAAAGTTTGAAAAAATCAGGATCTGTACCTAAAATTCCACCAAATTTTTTGCTAAAAGCATCTCCATTTTTCATAGACTTATACGTATAAGCGCTATTGGTATACGAAAGGTTTAGCCATACATTCCATCCCTTTTCGGAATAAGGCATTCTAATAACGCTTCTTCCATACGACACCGCAAAAGCACTATCGCTGGCATTAACCGCTTTGCCAGGTATGGCAGTATATTGTGCATCAAAACCGCCTTTTGTGGTATCAATATTCTTGCTTACTGCCCATCCACTCCACGAATCCCAATTGGTATTGTAGGAGTTTTCAAAATACAATCCATCTATCAAAAAACCCCCGCTTGTATCCGTTTGCCCATTCCATACCGATCCATTCCTAAAAAAATTTGAGTTATTAAAATTAAAGGGTTTAAACACATATTTAAAATTTATTGGGCTCTGGGCATTCACATCATCTATGGCTACATAGGTTGGGGTATTAATGCCAAACGACCCCACATCGCTCGATTCAAAACTAAGCACCAAACTGTCAGCGCTTCTAAAATTTGATAAATCAACCCACGCCCATTTTTTTAGTATATAATCTTTGGCATCGTCATCGTTTCTAAAATCGGCTAAGTAAAACCATGTCGAATCTAAAATTGTCGCACCCGAATACCCTACAATCTTAATTCTATACCAATCCTTATCTTTTCCTGTGGTGCCTCCAAATTTCTTTGAAAACGCCGATCCTTCTTTGATTGTTCGATAGGCATAGGTGGTATTGTTTACATAAAATCCGCTAAGTTTATCGTCCTTTTCCTGAATAATTGTGCCTCCCATGTAACACACGGCATAGTTTTTAGTGCCATTTACACCGCTTCCGCTTATGCTGCTAAATTCATTTGTATAACTGTTGGTGATAGTGTCGGTGGTATTGGATACTCCAATACCCGACCACGATTTCCAAGCCGTATCGAAACTGTTTCGATAAAAAAAATGACCATTCCAAAAGCCTCCTTTTAAATCGCTGCCATTAGCGGGTTCGTTGAATTTTAAAGGAACAACATCGAAAGTCGAAACATTGGTACGCATTTGGTTTTGGGCATTGCTCATAACACACAGTACCAGAAAACTCATTAAGCTGAAAATTGATTTATACATTTTTTTTTAAAATAGTTCTTAGTTCGGAGTTCTAAGTTCTTCGGCTACAAAAACATAGCACATAGAACAAAGCACATAGCACAAAATAAATACTAACAGGAAACAAAAAAGGCTAATCAAAAAAATCAGACTTTTACCGCTCTTGTTCCCGAAAGCTTCTAAAATATGTTTGATTATGGTAGGTTTTCTGACTTACTCCTGTTTTTACCGCCTTCCCATCCCGGCTTTTCGGGGCAGTGGCTAAATTGTAAAAACATTGGTAGAGCTTACAGCATCGGGCAATGTCCCGGACTTTCACCGGATTCCCTTTTAATCTCGCCATCGGCGTGACCCAAAATCAGGGGCAAAAGTAAAAGAATTATGGAGATTTAAAATAAAAATGTTTTACCCATTCGAAATTCAATTCAATAAAAAATAATCTTTTGGTGCAATACATGTCTAAAACTCATTAGAAATTGTATAAACCCTGTCCCTCAATTTTTTGTATTTTTGCCAAAACTCCAGATAACCTTGACAGCTATTACAAACCCAGCTCTTTTAATCCTTGAAGATGGAACTAAATTTACAGGAAAAGCCATTGGCAAAATAGGAACTACCACCGGTGAAATTTGCTTCAATACAGGAATGACAGGCTATCAAGAAGTTTTTACCGACCCCTCCTATTTTGGGCAAATTCTTCTGGCCACCAATGATCATATTGGAAATTACGGCGTAAAAAACGAAGAAGTTGAGTCGGAGTCGATAAAAATATCGGGACTAATTTGTAAAAACTATGCCAATTATCATTCAAGAGCCGAAGCCGACAAAAGCCTTAATGATTATTTTATCGAAGGGCATTTGGTGGGCATTTCCGATATCGACACACGCCAAATTGTAAGGCATGTACGCAGCAAAGGTGCAATGAATTGCATTATTTCGAGCGAAATTTTAGAAGAAAAAGAATTATTAACGCTGCTTAAAAAAGTTCCTTCTATGAACGGATTGGAATTGGCCTCTAAGGTATCTACTCGAAAGCCTTATTTTTTTGGGGAAGCCAATGCCAAACACAAAATAGCAGTTTTAGATTTAGGTATAAAAACAAACATTTTGCGATGCTTTGCCGAAAGGGATTGTTATCTGCAAATTTTTCCAGGGCATACGTCCTACGAAACCATGAAAAAATGGAATCCCGATGGATTCTTTATTTCTAATGGCCCTGGCGATCCTGCGCCCATGGATTATGCCATAAAAACTGTAAAAGAATTATTGGCTGCGGATGAAAAAGTATTTGGTATTTGTTTAGGTCTTCAAATCATGGCCGAAGCCGTGGGCATGAAAACATTTAAAATGCACAATGGCCATCGTGGTTTGAATCATCCTGTAAAAAACTTGGTAACAGGCAGAAGCGAAATAACGTCTCAAAACCATGGATTTGCCGTAAATCCTGACGGTCCGGGAATTGAAAATGTTGAAATAACACATATCAACTTAAACGATAATACCATCGAAGGAATAAAAATAAAGGGGAAACAGGCCTTTGCTGTGCAATACCACCCCGAAAGCAGCCCTGGCCCTCATGATTCACGATATTTGTTTGATGATTTTGTAAAAGTTCTAAGTTCTTAGTTCGAAGTTCTATGTTTTTGCAGCCATATAAATATCTGTGCTTTGTTCTTTGTGCTAAATGCTATGTGATAAGTACTATGGCCTTCGGATTATTATTGTATATTTTTTTAAAAATACAAATCCTTTAAAATGGCTTCTGTAAAGAGATTTGAAGATTTAGAATGTTGGAAAAAGGCAAGAGAACTTGTAAACTATATTTTTGAATTAACAAAAAAAGAGTCATTTAAGCTGGAATATGATATAAAGTCTCAGATTAAAAGCGCTGCACTTTCTTCAATGAGTAACATTGCGGAAGGATTTGGCCGTTTTAGTAAAGCTGATTTTAAGCGATTTTTAACAATAGCTTCGGGTTCAACTATGGAGGTAAGAAGTATACTTTATATTACCATTGATCAAAAATTAATATCCCAAGTCGAATTTGAAGCGGGAACTAAAAAGGCTATCGATACAAATAATTTAATTATAGGATTAATAAAATATTTAAAGGAATAAAGAAAAGTTCTAAGTTCTGAGTTCTAAGTTCTATGGCCTGCGGGCAAATGACTTAGAACTTAGCACTTAGAACATAGCACTTAGAACATAGCACTTAGAACATAGCACTTAGAAATTAGCACTTAGAACATAAAACTAAAACAACATGTCACTAATAACCGATATAATTGCCCGACAAATTTTAGATTCTCGAGGCAACCCTACGGTCGAAGCCGAGGTAATTACCAATACGGGCATTATAGGCCGTGCCGCCGTTCCGTCGGGCGCCTCAACCGGCGTGCATGAAGCCATGGAATTGCGCGATAACGATGGCTCGAAATATATGGGCAAGGGGGTTTCAATTGCGGTTAACAATATCCGAACCCTTATCAAGGATGCCTTAATAGGCGATTCGATATTCGACCAAAAGGCCATCGACCACAAACTTATTCGTTTGGATGGCACCGAAAATAAAAGTGTTTTAGGCGCCAATGCCATGCTCGCTGTTTCATTAGCCGTGGCCAGAGCGGCATCGAAAGAATCCAGACAACCCCTTTATAAATATGTTGGGGGCACAGGGGCCATTACCCTGCCTATACCCTTAATGAACATTTTGAATGGCGGAAGTCATGCCGACAACAGCATAGATTTTCAGGAATTTATGATCATGCCAATCAATGCTCCCAGCTTTTCCGAATCCTTAAGAATGGGAGTAGAAGTTTTTCATCACCTTAAAAATGTATTAAAAAGCAAGGGCTATAGCACCAATGTTGGCGACGAAGGCGGGTTTGCTCCTAATATCAAGTCGAACGAAGAAGCCATAGAAACGGTTTTACAAGCCATCGAAAAAGCGGGCTACAAACCCGGTGAAGACATTTACATTGCCATGGATGCTGCCGTAAGTGAAATGTACAATACCCAAACTGGACTCTATACCTTTCACAAATCCGATAATCGCCAAATGACATCCCCAGAGTTGGTAAATTATTGGGCCGAATGGACCGCAAAATATCCAATTATTTCCATCGAAGATGGCCTAGCAGAAGACGATTGGCAAGGTTGGAAATTATTAACAGATGCCATTGGCCACAAGGTACAATTAGTAGGCGACGATTTGTTTGTAACCAATGTTAAGCGATTACAAATGGGCATTGATCAAAAGGTAGCCAATTCAATATTAATAAAAGTAAATCAAATTGGCACCTTAACCGAAACTATTGATACCGTAAACTTGGCAAGCAGCAAAGGATATACCAATATCATGAGTCACCGAAGTGGCGAAACCGAAGATACCACTATTGCCGATTTGGCGGTAGCTTTAAATTCGGGGCAGATAAAAACAGGTTCAGCCTCGCGCACCGACCGAATTGCCAAATACAATCAGCTCTTGCGCATCGAAGAAGAGCTTGGAGCTTTAGCTGTTTTTCCTGGGAAAAATTTCAAATTCAATCCATCCCGTTAAACTTAAGATCGAAACCGAAAGCTTTAAAATTTTAAAGAGACTCTATGACCGCCTCCAAATCCACAAGCGCTCCAAATTTCGAAACCATACTGTCGCCAGCCCTCTTACCCCTTTATAGCTTACATGGAAAAACAGTAGTGATCATTGACATCCTGAGGGCAACCAGTTCCATTTGCGTTGGGTTTCATTCTGGGGTATCCTTATTTCACCCTGTAGCCCATCCCGATCAAGCCTTAGCTTTAGAAAAAGAAGGTTTTATTGGTGCGGCCGAGCGCAATGGTAAAAAACTTGATGGATTTTCATTAGGCAATTCACCCTTCGATTACCTTAGCAGCCATTTAAAAAATAAAAAAGTGGCCATAACCACTACCAACGGCACGCGGTGTTTGCATCTAAGTTACGAAGCCGACGAAATTATTATAGGGTCTTTCCTCAATTTGAAAGCAGTAGCGGCCTATTGCAAACATAAAAATCAAGACGTCATTGCATTTTGTGCCGGTTGGAAGGATAAGTTTAACCTGGAGGATACTTTATTTGCTGGCGCTTTAGCCAATAGTCTGTCGGCCGATTTTACCATCGAATGCGACTCAACTTTGGCCGCCATCGATTTATACTCAAATGCTAAGAACAACCTCTCTTCTTACATCAAAAAAGCCTCCCATGCCCAGCGATTTGAAAGATTTGGCATCGAACACGACATCGATTTTTGTATGCAAAATTCTATCTACGATTTTGTACCACGAATGGTTGGGGATAATTTAGTGATTTAATGCTTTAGCCCTTCGGCTACAAAATCAATCTTCCGAAATTTTATCGGCCGTTACCGCTTTAGGCTTAATGCCTTCCATCAGATTCATAAGGTCGGTTTGTTTTATAAATCCACCTCGAACTGTATTTGCAAACACGATGATGCATTTATCCTTGTTTTTCCATCGCACAAAATAAGCTTTATAGCCCTGCCACCATCCATTGTGGTAAATTATGGTATCATGATTGTCGTAATAGCGTATCCGCCATCCATATCCATAATAATCTTTGGTTGGCCGGCACGGTGTATGCGGTGTGCAAGCTTTATTTAACGTTTTTGGTGAAATTAACAAATTGGTTCTTAGGGCCCGGTCAAATTTCAACATATCAAATACCGTAGTATATACG
>CAMDXE010000117.1 GCA_945878925.1 Chitinophaga pinensis | reverse complement strand
TGGAGCCTAGTTTTCGATTTCAATACTACTCGTCGTTTAGCGATTTTAGCCCCGAGCCTCGCTTGAGGGTAAAGTATAATCTAAATCATCGGTTTCGATTTAAAGGAGCAACTGGAATGTATTCGCAAAATCTTATGAGCGCCTCTAGCGACCGTGATGTTGTAAATTTGTTTTATGGCTTTTTATCGGGTCCAGAGGAGTATTCTCAAAATATTGGAAGCAGTACCGTCCAAAGCCGATTGCAAAAAGCTGCTCATGCAGTTGTGGGCGTAGAATTTGATTTGAACAAGGAAAACGAATTTAATTTCGAAGTCTATATCAAAGAATTTACTCAGCTCACCAATATCAACCGCGACAAGATATTTGATGATAATTTAGAAAATCAGAAACATCCATGGTACTTGCGCAACGATTATATTGGCGAAACCGGGCGAGCCTATGGATTTGATTTTACTTATAAATCAAGCTATAAACGGCTGTATTTTTGGACCGTCTATTCTTATAATAACGTGTCGCGTTACGATGGTCTTAAAACTTATCAGCCCCATTTCGACCGACGTCATAATGTTAATTTACTGGGAACCTACAAATTTTTAAAAGACGAATCGTTAACTATTAGTGCCCGATGGAACTTGGGTTCGGGTTTCCCATTTACCCAAACGCAGGGGTTTTACGAATATCTTGATTTTAAAGATGGTGCCACTACCGATTATACCAATGCAAATGGGCAATTGGGAGTTTTATATGCAGGGCAAAATTTAGGACGATTGCCTTATTACCATCGCTTAGATTTTTCGGCCACCAAAGTGTTTAAGGTTAAACGAAAGGATGGAAAATTACAAAATTTGGAGGCCATATTTAGCTGTACTAACCTCTACAATAGAGCCAACATATTTTATTTTGATCGAATAAAATATCAAAGAATAAACCAATTGCCTATACTGCCAAGTTTGGCTGTTAGCTATTCGTTTTAAGAATTTGGAGTTTAATAAATCTGTTCGCTTTGCGATAAGGCCGATTCTTTCATAATAATTTTAAGCGAAGTGTCGTGAGGTTGAAAATTATAAATTTCCAAACCGTTGACGGCTTGCAATAATTCGGTAAAGGTTTCTTGCAATTTTCTATCCTGTTGTAAGGCCAAATTAATTTGGGCACTTAAAATAGGATTGGTTTCGCCATAAATAAAGAGGATTAAATCGTCTTCAGTAATAGTAATGCTCATATCATACGCTGTTTTTAAACTAATTATTTAAGTTTAAAACGCCAGCGATTTTAGATTCGTATATATTAAAAATAAAAAAAATGCAACTAACTGTATGTTAGTTATTTATATTTTATCGAAGGATTAAAGCTTTTTCTTCAATCATGCGTCGCAAATTTTGCAAAGCATAACGCATGCGGCCTAATGCGGTATTGATGCTGACCTTGGTGATGTCTGATATTTCTTTAAAACTCAGTTCTCCATAGTGGCGCAATACCAAAACTTCCTGTTGTTCTTTGGGCAATAATTTAATAAGCTCTCTAACTTTTGATTCTTTCTGGATTTGGATCATTTGCTCCTCGCGATTATCATCAAAAAGTGGAAGATACTTAAATATGTTTTCGCCATCGCTTCCTGTGATTTTTGGCATTTTGCTGGTTTTTCTGAAATAGTCGATGGCCAAATTTCGTGCTATAGTCATAACCCAAGGGATATACTTTCCTTCTTCGGTATATTTTTCTGATTTTAAAGTTTTAATAACCTTGATGAATGTTTCTTGAAAAATATCTTCGGCTATATATTTATCGTTTACAATTAAATAAATTGTAGTGTAGATTTTTGATTTGTGACGTTTAAGCAACATTTCAAAACATGCCTCATTACCATTGCGATAATGCTTGATTAATTCCTGATCTGAGATTTGATAAGTTTTCATAATACCTGCTTTTTTTTTAAATACGTAATAAAAATCCTAGCTATGCCTAAAGGCTAATTTTTTAGATAAGATTTTTGAGTAGATGTATTACGTATAAGCGGTATTATTTTTTAAATGCGAGTGCTAATTACGTCATATTTTTTAATTTTCAAAATTATTTTTTTTAAACAACCTAAAATTTTAAGAACTAAACATGTTTGAAACGAACCGTAGTTGTATGTTTATAGGGCCTTGCGAGCAGTGTCATATTTGTGTCAATTGAAAAATTTAGACACAAAAAAAGAAATGATAGGCTTTGCTGTTTTTAAAAAAATGCAAAGAATAGATTAATCGCGCTTTTAATTAAACCGTCCCTTCTAATTTAAAGTCGCTGGTTTCGTGAAATGTGATGTCTGGATTATTGGTTTTGGCCATTTGCAATACAAAGGCGGTTTGAGCAAAAAACACGCGGTTGCCGTCTTTATCAAAAACAACATCCTTTAGTCGAAAGCGACAAAATTCATCAATTTTGGCCACATTTCCCGTCATCCAACAGGCTTTATAATAACTTAAATGATCAAATCGGCAACTAGCATTGTATTCGTTTTTTAATCGATATTGAATAACCTCAAATTGCAGCTCGCCAACAGTACCAATAATTTTTCGATTTCCGGGTTGCTGGGTAAAAAGTTGGGCAACGCCTTCGTCGGTTAATTGTTCAATCCCTTTTTCCAATTGTTTCGATTTTATGGGATCCATATTTATAACTTCTTTAAACAATTCGGGACTAAAACTTGGAATTCCTTTATACATATAATTAGCGCCTTCGGTTAAGGTATCGCCAATTTTAAAATTGCCTGTATCATACAAGCCAACAACATCGCCAGGATAGGCCTCGTCTATGACAATCTTACTCTGGGCCATAAAATTGTAGGGATTGCTAAATCTATACTGTTTATTAAGCCTTACGTGGTGAAAGAATTTATTGCGTTCGAACTTGCCGGAACACACTCTTAAAAAGGCGATACGATCGCGGTGTTTTGGATCGATATTGGCATGGATTTTAAAAACAAATCCGCTGAATTTTGGATCATAAGCGTCAATCACTCCCGAGGTAGTTTCGCGTGGCATGGGGCTTGGCGCAATATCCACAAAGGTGTCGAGCAATTCCTTAATTCCAAAATTGTTAACTGCCGATCCAAAAAACACAGGCGCAAGATAGCCTTCGCGATACAAGGAGACATCAAAAGGTTCGAAAACATCATTAATAAGCGCTACATCCTCTTTTAGTTTTTTGGTATCATTTTCTCCAATTAAAATAGGAAGATTGGCATCGTCCAAATTTTCAATTTCAATAATTTCATCGCTCAGTTTTGTTTTATTCGAACTGAAAAGATTTAAAGAATGGTTGTATAAAAGATAAACCCCTTTAAAATCTTTACCCATATTTATTGGCCAACTAAGTGGCCTAACAGCAATGTTTAATTCTTTTTCAACCTCCTCCAATATATCAAAAGGATCTCGACCATCGCGGTCCATTTTATTTACAAATACAATAACAGGAGTATGCCTCATGCGGCAAACTTCCATCAGTCTTCGCGTTTGTTCTTCCACACCTTTAACGCTGTCGATTACCAAAATAACAGAATCTACCGCCGTAAGGGTCCGATACGTGTCTTCTGCAAAATCTTTATGACCAGGAGTGTCCAAAATATTTACTAGATATTGATTGTACTCGAAGGCCATAACCGAGGTGGCCACCGATATGCCCCTTTGTTTTTCAATTTCCATAAAATCGGAAGTGGCTGTTTTTTTTATTTTATTGCTTTTAACAGCACCGGCAATTTGAATCGCGCCACCAAACAATAGCAGTTTTTCGGTAAGGGTTGTTTTTCCGGCATCGGGGTGACTAATTATCCCAAAATTACGGCGTTTGTTTATTTCTTTTTCTAAGGACATTTTTTTTGAAAAGCCTGCAAAGGTAGATTAATTGGATTGGAGAACTTTTAAAAGGTATAAAAAATAAAGAAGTTAAGCGATAGCAATGATTGATTAACGGCCAAAACCTTAAATTTGCAGTTGTGCAAACCTTCAAAATTTCTATTTTATTATTAAGTTTAGTTGTGCTGGGTTCTTGTTTAAATCCAAGCCAAAAATACATAAGAAGCATCGAAGGCGGCAATGGAATTTATGCTAAGATAGTTACCGAAAAAGGCATAATTGTAGCAAAATTAGAATACGAAAAAGCTCCGTTAACGGTGGCTAGTTTTATTGGCCTGGCTCAAGGAATTATTCCAAATGAGGTTAAAAAACCAGGCATTCCATTTTATGATGGCTTGAAATTTTATAAGGTTTTTCAATCAAATAGGTTGATAGCGGGTTGCCCAAATAACGAAGGAAATGGGCATCCTGGGTATCTTTTTGCCGACGAGTTTCATAAAGATTTGAAACACGATACCTCGGGTGTGCTGTCGATGCAAAGCAATGGGCCGAATACAAACGGCAGTCAATTTGTTATAACACAGCGTGCCAATGCTGAGTTGGATAATAAAAATCCGGTATTTGGCAAAGTTGTTTTTGGAATGGATATAGTGAACCGCGTACAACAAGGTGAAATAATAATAAAAATAGAAATTATAAAAATAGGGCGAAAGGCTAAGGCTTTTAATCCGCTTGAAATTTTTAAAACCAACGGTTTCGAACACATGATTAAACATTAGGAATGACCAAGAATAAACTCGTAAAAAATGAAATAACCCTTGAAAATAAGGGCAAAAAATCCATTACCCTAGATTTAACTTATTTAGAAAATTCGACGAATCAACCCCTCGTAATTTTTTGCCATGGGTTTAAGGGATTCAAAGATTGGGGAGCATTTAATTTGATGGCTGAAAAATTCGCTCTTAATCATTTTGTTTTTGCCAAATTTAATTTTAGCCATAATGGAACGACGCCTAATAATTTTGCCGACATACATGATATAGAGGCTTTTGGCCAAAATAATTATGAAATTGAGTTGGATGATTTAGATAGGGTTATAGCTTGGTTTGAATTGGATGACAACAAGTTTAAAAATTTGTATTCCATTCATGAAATTTATGCCATAGGCCATAGCCGTGGCGGAGGTATAGTGTTGCTAAAGGCCAGCGAAGATTCTCGCATCAAAAAAATAGTAACTTGGGCTACAGTAAATAATTTTGAAAAATATATGCAACTCAGTGATGTAGTTAAATGGAAAGAAACAGGTGTTAGTTTTGTCGACAATGTTCGCACTGGCATCAAACTCCCGCTTTATTACCAGTTTTATGAAAATTATTATGAAAATAAAAATCGTTTAGACCTGAAGGAAAATGTATTGAAATTGGATAAGCCACTTTTGTTATTGCATGGTACAGCAGATGAAACCGTGGCTGTAGATGACTCTCAATGGATATATGAACAACTCGACCATAGCATTTTGGTTAAACTCGATGGAGGAAATCATACCTTTGGAGCAACGCATCCTTGGCAAAAACAAAGTTTGCCCGAAATCCTTAATATTGCAATTGAAGAATCCATTGAATTTTTTACATTCTAACCTTATGTACAAATGGCAGATTATAATCTAAAAATAGTTATTGCGGGTGCGGGCGTTGCAGGATTGTCGGCTGGAGTTTATTTACAACAATTAGGCTATACCAATATTTTGTTTATCGAAGCTTCGGATAGGGTAGGCGGCCGAATGAAAACTGAGCATGTCGATGGATTTACCCTTGATAAAGGATTTCATACTTTTTTTACAGCATATCCATATGCTTCCGAACTGCTTGATTATTCGGCGTTGGATTTAAAATATTTTGATTCTGGAGCATTGGTGTTAAGAAATTCATCCATTTTAAAAATCAAGGATCCATACCGCCACCCCTGGTCGGTGTTTTCAATGTTGTTTTCTGGCTTAGGAAGCCTTGGCGATAAACTTAATATGCTCAAACGAAGGTTGGAAATTAGACGAATGTCAGAAAATCAAATTTTTGAAAAATTTGAGGTAAAAACATCGAGCATACTTCGCAAAAAAAAATACAGCAACCTGCTCATCAAAAACTTTTTCAATCCTATATTTTCAGCCATATTTTTAGATAATAATCTCACCACATCGCGACGGGTTTTTGATTACACTTTTAAAATGCTAATAGAAGGCAGGGTGGCCATACCGGCCAAAGGCATTGAAGCCATACCAAAACAATTGGCATCGCATTTTGGGCCACAAAATTTTATGTTTAATAAAAAGGTTGTTGCCTATGAAAAGAAAAAAATCACGCTCGACACCAACGAAAGCCTTAACGCCGATTTGTTGATTGTGGCTACAGAACATAATTCGCTATTTGCCAAGCTTAATAATTTACCTATAAAAAATGATCACCGAAGCAGCACCTGCCTCTACTTTTCGGCCACCAAAAAACCATTTGTTTCTCGAATGGTGTGTGTAAATGCCAACGATCCGAAATTAGTGAGCAGCGTGACGGTTCTTACCAATATTCATAAAGGCCACGCGCCACAAGGAAAAGAACTGATTGCGGTAAACCTTAATGGTTTTGCACGAGCCGATGACGATGAATTAGAAAGCGAAGTGAAGTTTGAGTTAACCAAAACATTTGGCAAGTCGGTTGGCACATGGCAGTTGTTGAAAGTTTACCGAATTGATTATGCCATTCCTAATCAAAATTTTGTGTTGGGTCGGCGCCAAATCAACGATATGATGATTGGAGAAAGCACCTATGTTTGTGGCGATCATTTGCTCTATGGCTCGATGAACGCTGCCATAAAAAGTAGTAAAAATTTAGTCGAAATAATCCATAAAAACTTAAATCACGGGCATAAGGTTAAGCATAAAAAAAAGTTTGATCAGCTGTTTGAAACCTCGCATGACGACGAACATCCCACGAGCCCAATGCCGTAAATAATTTTCATATGCCTTAAGGAGCATATGGTGGTTTAAACCTTATTTTTTTGTCAATTTTATAGCGTTAAGTCCTTAACCATGCTATAAATATTTGAAAACTTCTAAAAATAATGTAGGTTTGGGTCATTATTAACCTATGCGCTTCAGCCTCGTTTTTCTAATTGTTATTTTTTCAAGCATGGGATTTGCTCAATCGGTTACGGTTGGGGCCAATAGTTTTGGTGGATCAAATGTGTATGGGCCGATGTATTCAACCAATTTGTTCGATACTGCCTATAGTCGGCAGGCATATATTTACAATACTTCGGTTCTCAACGGACTTTTAAGTGGCGATACCATCAATAGTCTGGAATTTTATGCCGAAGCCGATTTGGCCATGACAGGCAATCCTAACCTTAAAATTTATTTGCGAATGGTTAAGAATGACACCTTTCCGGCTGCAAATTTAAATTGGACAAACGAATCGAATGCAAGTGGAATGGTATTGGTTTACGACAACAATCCCATTGCCATCATGAATGGAAGCTCAGGATTTAAGAATTTTATATTCAATAAAAGTACGTTTAAATTTGATACATCAGGAGGTAAATTAAACTTAGAGGTATTGTTTGCCTACACTCAAATAACCAAACAACCATCGTCAACGTATTGGTCGTATGAAAGTAATTTTACAGTCTCAGGATTTAGAAGCCGGAATGAAGGAAAGATTGCCTATGGTAGAGGCTTGGCACCCGATATCACAATCTACTCGGATATTCGCAAACCCTATATTCGCATCAATTTTCCTCGATATAAAAACAACCTGGCCGTTTTGATGACCTATGGTTTGGGTAAAGTTCCGCTTTTGGCGGGCATAAATGATTCGGTTAAAGTGTTGGTGGCTAATCATGGAAAAGGCGATGTGTCGAATGCCAAGCTTTACCTGAATATTT
>CAMDXE010000116.1 GCA_945878925.1 Chitinophaga pinensis | reverse complement strand
TGAAACAAATTCATAAAGATTTGGGATGGCGATTGTTGATGAACGAACATGCGCGAATTTCTATTGGCGATCAATCTATAGGCGTATTAGGCATCGAAAATTGGGGAAATAAAGCCCATTTTCCACGCTACGGTAAAATGGAAGAGGCTGTTAAGGGCACCGCCGATTTGCCCATCAAACTGCTATTATCGCATGATCCTAGCCATTGGCGAGGGCAAGTTTTAAAGGATTATCCAGATATTGATGTGATGTTTGCAGGGCATACTCATGGCATGCAATTTGGTGTAGAAATTGGCAAATACCGATGGAGCCCAGTAAAATATATGTACCCCGAATGGGCCGATTTGCATACCCAAGGGCATCAGCATTTATATGTAAATAGAGGCTTTGGATTTTTAGGCTATCCGGGTCGCTTCGGCATTCATCCCGAAATAACGGTTATTGAACTTAAAAAAGGATAAATATTCATTAAAGGTCGATTTAGTTTATTAATAGTACGTTTCAGTATAAAAATACTTCGCAAGGATGGCTCGATTTTTTTAGATTTTTGTCGCTTGGTGTTAAAATTTGCTTAGGAGATTTAGTTTTAGCTGAAATCATATCGGCAATCAAGCTGCTTTGTCGAAGGCAATTTTCGTGTAAGCCAATGCCTTGTGTATAGCCGCCCGCAAAGTATAGGCTATTCTTGCCTTGCTCAGCTTTAAGTTTTACTTGGGCTTCGAGGAGTTTGAAATCGCAAATATTTCGTCGAAATTTTTTGATTAGGTTCACCCCATGCTCATCCTTTAAAATTAGGTGTTCTTCGATTGGTTTTATTGGGTTGACGGTAACAAAAAAATTGTCGTTGTCCGATGGTAATTCATCCTCATTGTTCTCTAGGTTTTGATGAGCGTTACAATTGTAGGTAATAGTATAATCGGAATGGCTTGAGCTAGCCTCGTTTTTAACAAAGCAATTGTAGGCCGAATAATGATGGCTTGATACAGGCAGATACGATTCGTCGCAATGGGCAATCGAAATCATGGTGGCGTAGGATATTGTAGAAAGTATTTCGCTCTGTTTTTTTGATAATAAATCTTTGAATTGGGCATAAACATCATCGGCATGGCAGGCAAAAACCACTATATCTGCCTTATATTTTACATCCGAAGAGCAGATGATATATCCATTTTCTGTTTTGGTAATGGATGGCGAATTTCCTTTAAAAATTTTGTTAGGCGGAATGGTTTTTACCAAATTATTAATCCATGTAGAAGCCCCACCTTTAAAATTTGAACGAATGTTGACTGGTGTTTTTTGAAACTCAAACCCACATTGCAACGAATAAAATTGCATAACGAATGTGATAGGAAGCTCCAAAATTCCCTGAGGAGGATAAAAGAAAAGCCCTTGTATACGAGGGTATAGATATTGAGTTAAAAACCGCTCGGTATAGCATTTTTCTTTAAAATACTGTTCGACGCTATACCTCGCATAGCGTTTATTGATTAACACCTCAGCGGCTTCAAGTCTAAAGCGTTTAATGTTTTCGGTGAGCTCGGCGTCGTTTGGATTTTTTTCGTAAAACAAAAATTTGTCGGTTGTAAAAAACGTGGTATTCATATTAACTCTTCCGGTTAACGACTTGGTTTTGGCCAAAAGTTCGCCGAGGCGCGAATACGTAAGCGGATTAAAGTCATTCACGCCTAAGTCCACATATTTTTCTTTTGAGTTGTGAATAGTTTTCCGGGTTTGAACATTTCCTCCCAGCTGATTTTCTTTTTCAAACAGCATAAAGTCAATCTTTTTAAGGTGTAAATCGTGTGCCAGCGACAATCCAGAAACACCGCCTCCAATAATTGCAATTTTCATAATGTGATTGCTAAAAATTTGAAATGAATGCATTTAACAATACCATAAACATACCGATGTTTGCCATGGCGTTTGGGCGATAAATTGGAAAGACTAGCTGGACCTTTAAATCCCTGCACCAATCAATTATAGAAACGGGATAAGGATGACAAAGCAAATTTGAAGTTGAAATGCAAATTTCAAATCCAGAGCTCATAGAATTGCGCAAGCCAAATGGCTTACTCTTTTTAAGTTTATTCATTCGTTTTAGTTTAGTTTATTAAAGGAGTTTAATAAAAAACCCCATTGCATTGCATCAAATATGGTTTAGACTACTTGACGGCAACTATGGGTCAAATATATATATTATTATTAAAAATCCTAGGCCTCGCTATGGTAAATCAATTTGCTTGGCAAACATTACGCTGAAATGACCAGCCATGCATAAATCGCCAAAAACAAAAAAGGAAGCAAGTTTGCGTCATTACGCTAAGGTATAGTAAGTTATAGCGTAATATTGAGCTCAAAAAACAGGCTTCTTCCGCTTAGCAAAACGGACGAATAATATTCGGGATTGGAAAGTGTAGGAAGGTAAAAACTATTTAAATTTTTGACATTCATTATGTTTTTTACACCGCCCCTAAGGGCAATTGTTTTTTTGCTAAAAAGCTTTTCAATAATAGCATCGGCCAAATGATAAGGAGGATTAAAATAAGTTTGCGTTTGTTTTTGCGCATCCATAATCATATACCCTCGCTCCGAGCACATTTTGTTTATAAAACCAAGTTTTATTCCGGCTTTTGGCAGTTTTAGGCACAAATTCATGTAAGCCTCCGTGAAAAATAATTGTTGGTCGAACAAATTTGCAAAATAATTATTGCCAGTTAAAGAGCCTCTTAAGTTTATATCGGCAAATTTGCTTTGGTACGTAATATTTATTCGTGTGCCAATGGTTCTTTTTTCGCTAAGGTTCTGATGTATTAAACGGTCACTCTGATTTTTGTCGGCCACCAATTCTATCCCATTTTTAAAAAAGTAATTAAAAAATCCGGGTTCAATGCTAAGGCTGTTATTTTTAAATAATATGGAATAATGTATGGACAAAACTTGTTCGTCGGTAAGATTTAAATTGCGTTTAATGCTGTTGCTATGCGAAAGATAGGTAGCAAACATTTGATCGAATGTGGGCGCTTTTGTCGATTGAGCTACCATCATTTTCATAAACCATTCGGATGTAATTTTATAGTTGAGCTTAAAATCCCATAGCGGTTTAGTTTTGTATTTGGCACTATAGGGCAATCGCAATCCGCTGTTTAAACGCAAATTTTTTATACCTGTATAGTTTAGGTTAACAAACAAACTGCTTGTTGCATTCGATTGATGTACATTATTTACCGTATTCTTATATTGATCAATAATGCTCGAAAAATCAAATCCTCCTTGATAGGTAAACGATTTATTTTTATCGTTTTGTAAAAGTACCCATCGGCTAAAGGCCAAAGTATAATGTATGGTATCGTTGAGTAAAGTATCGTTGATGACGTTTTGTTCGGCACTTATTATATTTTTTAGGATGAGTGTATTGTGGCGCCTAAAATCCATGAAATATATATCGCCTTGCATGTTAAAGTTTTTGGTTAGCTTTCCTTTTAAAGTCACATAAAGCGCATTGCTTTGATTGATATACACGTGATCGAAGGCTCTATTTGAATTCGCAAATGGATAACCAGTCTGTGTTTTATTTTCAAATAAATTTGAAAATCCAATGGTGGCATCTAAGTGTTTAATGACTTTATGATTATATGAAAGTTGATTGGTTATACGTGTATAAGGTAGCCATTGCAATACACGGCCCGAATCGTTACCTTGCGTTCCAGCATTGGCGTCGATTGATGACGAAAAACGAAAAAAGGATTTAGTGGTGCGTCGCCCTAAGTTTAAATTGCTATAGAAACTGCCTGGGGTATAGCCCTGTACGCGAAGCGAGGGTTTGTAAACTTTATGCTGCGTTGTTTTGGATATAATATTAATAACACACATGATAGCCGAAGACCCATAGCTAACGCCTTGTGGGTTTTCGGTTATTTCAATTCTACTTACATGGTCCAAAGGGATTTGTTGCAAGTCCATTTCGTCAAATTGATTGGATCGAAAAGGCAATCCATCTATCAAAATTAATATATTGCCTTTGGTGCTTCCATGCCATTGAAAAAGCCATCCTTTTTGAGGGTCGTATTTAAAGATTCCACCTGTTTCCATAATTAAAAGGTCTTTTAGGTTATTGGCTCCTCGCATTCGTATTTCAGATTCGGAAATAATGCGCGTTACATCGGCTATTTCTGTTTGTAATACTTTTTTAAATTGCCCTGATTCAATCGTATTCATATTATCACTTTGAGCAATAACTATGAGTGGAATGAAATAGAGTAAAAAAAAGCTTAAGCGATGGCGCAAAGTCATTACAAATTATACCCCAATATTATTCAATTTCATTGAAAAATAGATGGCATGAGCATTTCTTTTTACAATGCCGATGCTTTGGTATTAAAAAATGAACTAAAAATGAAAATAGATTTTGTGCGGCAATACAATGAAGGCTATGGCAAATAAACCATTTTTAAATGTTGAATTCCAGCCTCTTCAAAGAGTTCGCCTACGGCTTTAAAACCACATTTGGCATATACCGGCATTGCGCTGACCTGTGCATGCAAATAAATTTTTTTATTAAATGACTTGGTATCGTTTAGCAAGCGATTGACCAAGGCCGATGCGATGCCCTGATGGCGAAACTCGCTTAATACGGCAAATCGTTCTAATTTTATGCCATGCTCCGTTTCTCTCCAACGTGCCGTTGCGGCTTCCTTCAAATTTTTATAGGCTAAATAATGATGGCATATTTCTTCGTTTTCGTATTCTAATTCGGGGGGGCAATCCTGTTCGATTACAAAGACCATTCGTCGAATTTCAAATGCCTTGTTGATAAACGAAGATTCGTTAAAAGTAAACCTGATAATCTCTATTGACATACGTGTTTCAATATTAAACCAATTTAATAGGAAACGATAGGCAATTAAAAAAACGCCTTAACTAATGCTTAATTTAATGTTATACAGCACTTTAAGCCTCTTGTAGGCAAGGCCAATGGTGGGCAACTTGTGTTAAGAATTGGTATAATTTATTAATTTGTGTAAGTTTGCCCTCCCAAATTTTAGGAAACAAGTACCTTTTAATCGTAAATCTAAAATTAAATGAGCAAATTAAACGTTCCAGAGCTATTGGGCTCACAAGCCGAGTTTCTATTAAATCACAGTTGCACAACCCTATCCAAAACGCGTCTTCATTTACCAAATCCAAATTATTATATGGATTCGTTTGGAATGAGCAATCGCAATCCTCAGGTTCTTCGAAGTTTGGGGCAAATATTTAATTCGGGCCGTTTGGCCAATACCGGTTATGTGTCGATATTGCCAGTAGATCAGGGCATCGAACACAGTGCAGGGGCTTCGTTTGCTCCCAATGTCGATTATTTTGATTCCGAAAATATCATTAAACTTGCTATCGAAGGTGGCTGCAACGCAGTGGCGTCAACGTTTGGCGTATTGGCGTCTTGCTCTCGACAATATGCGCATAAAATTCCTTTCATCGTAAAACTGAATCATAATGAATTTTTGTCGTATCCAAACCGATTTAATCAGTTTATGTTCGGCAGTGTAGAGGAAGCATGGAACTTGGGTGCAGTGGCCGTAGGTGCTACCATATATTTTGGTTCGGCCGAAAGCGATCAGCAAATTGTGGAGGTTGCCCAAGCATTTGAACGAGCCCATGAATTAGGCATGGCCACCATACTTTGGTGTTATATGCGCAACAATGCCTTTAAAAAAGATGGAGTCGATTACCATACAAGTGCCGATCTTACAGGCCAAGCCAATCATTTAGGCGTAACCATACAGGCCGATATTATTAAGCAAAAATTACCAGACAACAATGGCGGGTATATGGCCGTTAATTACGGCAAAACCCATCCGAAAGTTTACAGCGAGCTGTCGACTGACCATCCGATTGACCTTTGCCGTTATCAGTTAATGAATTGTTATATGGGTAAAGTTGGCCTCATTAATTCGGGAGGCGAAAGCAAAGGAGCCTCCGATTTAGGAGAAGCCGTTCGCACCGCTGTAATTAACAAAAGGGCTGGAGGTTGTGGCTTGATTTCGGGCCGCAAAGCGTTTCAAAAGCCAATGGCCGAAGGAATAGAAATATTAAATGCCATTCAGGATGTTTATCTATCAAAAGACATTACTATTGCATAGTTAAAAATAAAGGTTAACGAGCTTTATTGTTAAATTGTTTTTATCTATGATTCATGATTTTCAAATTTTCAAACTTCTAAATTTTCAATTCTAAAAATAATGAGTTGGTTTCAGCGTGTAAAAGAAGGAATAGTTACAAAAACCATTGACAAAAAGGAAACTCCTGACGGAATATGGTATCAATGTTCAAGGTGCAAAAAACCTATTTTAACCAAAGAGTTTGAAGAAAATTGCTGGGTTTGCATGCATTGCGACAATCATGAAAAAATAGGATCGGACGAATATTTTAGCATTTTGTTTGACGAACAAAACTATACTGAATTATATGGCAATATCACCTCGGCCGACCCCTTAAATTTTGTAGATTCAAAAGCCTATCCCGATCGCATTAAAGAGTCGATGGCTAAAACCGAATTAAAAGATGCGGTGAAGGTGGCCACTGGAAACATGAACGGGAACAGATTGGTGGTAGCGTGTATGGATTTTAGTTTCATTGGCGGCTCAATGGGCAGCGTAGTTGGCGAAAAAATATCAAGAGCCATTGATTACGGACGTGAGCAAAGAATTCCGGTAATAATTATTTCAAAATCAGGAGGCGCTCGAATGATGGAAGCGGCTTTTTCGTTGATGCAAATGGCCAAAACATCTGCCAAATTAGCCCTTTTGGCGCAAGCAGGCATTCCGTATATTTCGTTGCTCACCGACCCCACAACAGGAGGCGTAACTGCCTCGTATGCCATGTTGGGCGATTTGAATATTGCCGAACCAGAGGCTTTGATAGGGTTTGCTGGTCCAAGAGTTATTAAAGAAACCATTGGCAAAGATTTGCCAAAAGGATTTCAAAGGGCCGAATTTTTAGTAGAAAAAGGATTTCTCGACTATATCGTGAACCGCAAAGAGTTGAAACAAAATCTAAGCACACTTTTTTCCATTATTTGGGATAAAAAAAAGAAGTAAGAACGAACTAACCACAAGAAATAGGTGGCCTCATTAAATTCAATAAATTTGTAAAGTGTATCGTTTAATCGGACCATAAAAATAAATATTAAATTAGGTTTCAAATCGAGTAAATAATTAATTTCGCAATCAAAATAATAAATCAAAAAAATACAATGAATTTTCCAGACAACCTCAAATACACCGAAGATCACGAGTGGGTAAGCATAGAAGGCGATATCGCCACAATTGGGATAACCGAATTTGCACAAAGCGAATTGGGTGACATCGTGTTTGTAGAAATAGAAACCGTAGGCCAAACCCTTAATGCCCATGAAATATTTGGCACCGTTGAGGCGGTTAAAACCGTTTCCGATTTATTTTTACCATTGAGCGGCGAAATTCTCGAAAAAAATGAAGGCCTCGACAACGACCCTCAACATGTAAACGAAGATCCGTATGGCAAAGGGTGGATGATAAAAATGAAAATGAGCAACCCTTCGGAAGCCGATGCGCTTCTTTCGGCCACTGCCTATTCTGCCATAGCAGGCTAATTTTTTTGATTAAATAATTTGGGTTATGGATTTATTTCTTTGCAGAAAGAAAGGTATCCATGCTGTATTTTCCTGGTCCTGCTATAAATACCGCTATAAAACTGATTAGGTAAATAAAAGCAGTTTGCCCATCGCCAAATATTTCGCAATTAT
>CAMDXE010000115.1 GCA_945878925.1 Chitinophaga pinensis | reverse complement strand
GTAGCTCGTTATTGGATTGCAAACACTCCTTCTAATTGGAACAATTCGGCCAATTGGTCCACCTCTGCTGGAGGATCAGCTACAGGTGGGATTCCAGGAACTACTGATCATGTTTATTTTACAAGCACCAAAAACGGCCATTGCACCATCGACGCGGTGATTAATATTGCAGGAATGGATATAAGCGGATATAGCGGAACCATCACCAATTCCAACTATTACTTTACAATATCTAACGCCAATTATTTCACGCAAAGTTCGGGCACATTTAATGGAGGATCTTCCAATATTTCCATCAATAATCAATTCCGCATTTCTGGAGGAATCTTTACGTGTGGAAGTGGCACATTGGATGTTAATTCTGGATTTTACCTTTCGGGGGGTACATTTAATTCTACTTCTGGAAACTTTACACATTCAGGGCTTTGGGAGCATACCGCCGGAACTTTTAACCATAATAATGGTACCGTAATTTTTGATGGCGCAATTACTACTTCTAACCAAAAAATAGAAATACCTTCCAATACCGAAACTTTTTATAATTTAAAATTTGCTGCTACATCCGGAACTAAACTAATGAAAACTGTAAATGATAATATTATAATATTAGGAACCCTAACCTTCGAATCAGGAAGCGTGGGCACATGGGTTAGCGGCGCATATACCTTAGAAGCTAAAGGAAATGTAACGGCACTTAGTACATTTGGAACCATTGAACGTGCCATACTTAAATTTTCAGGAACGGCAAATCAAAATTTTGATTTAAGCAGCGCTACCGATAAATTGGATAATGAAATTACAATAAACAAATCATCCGGTGATGTTAATTTAATTTCAGCGTTAACCATGAATGCAGGAGAAAACTTAAATTTAACATTGGGAACCTTAAACCTCAATGGTCAAACCCTAACTAATTCGGGAAGCACCTATTGTACAGGCACCTTTACAGTAAGTGGAACCGGAACCGTAAACAATTATGCATATAATCAAACAACAGGATCTCCTGCATTAACGATTAGTGGAGCCTCTACATTTATATTTGGTACAGGGCAATTTACACAGTCCACAGGAACCTTTAATGCCGGTGCTGCTTCGCTTGATTTTAATGGCAATTTTAATCTCACAGGAGGAACTTTTACAGCAAGCTCGGGAAACATGTATTTTTCCAAAGATTGGAATCATACAAGCTCCGGTACATTTAATCATAATAGTGGAACGGTAATTTTTGATGGAAGCTATAGCTGGCCTCCTGGCAAAATTACAATGGTTGGCAATACCGAATCCTTTTATAATCTCACATTTAATATAGCTGCCGGATCCCTATGCTTTGCTTCTCTAAATAAAAGTTTAATTGTATCAAACCAGTTAAACCTCTACGGGGGAGAAATTGGGTCGTGGAGCGGGGGAAATCCAAATACATTGGATGCAAGAGGCGATGTAACCGTATCAAGCACCTTTATACAAACTTCAGCCGATATTACCATCCTCTTTTCGGGTTCGGCCTCGGTACAAAATTTTGATCTAACGGGAGCCGCTCATTTCGTAGATGGACATATTCAAATAAACAAAAGCGCTGGCGAAGTTAAATTATTGTCCAATTTGATGATGAATAGCGGATATGGGCAGAACTTCACCTTCAATTCAGGAACCTTTAATTTAAATGGCAAAACCGTTGATAACACCTCTGGTGGCTTTATTTATGTAAATACGTCAACTTCAAATATTAGCGGTACAGGAAACTTTAAGCATGGCAACTATAGCCAATCAGGTGGAACCCTGAATATTACCGGTACTTCAACCATGTATCTTTATTCAAATTTTGCCATCACAGGGGGTACTTTTAACGGAAGTACAGGTACCTTAGATATAGATGGAAGTTTTAATCTGTCAACAGGAACCTTTAATGCACCATCCGGCAATATGTATGTTGGAAAAGCCTGGGATCATCCTAGCAGCGGATCATTTTATCATAATTTCGGTACGGTTACTTTTGATGGCAATTATAACAATCAATGGTTTATATTTGATTATCCCTCTACTGAAACCTACTTTAATGTCAATTACAATCACCCCAATTGCAGCGGTTATAATAAAATGCAATCTGGTGGCGATATTATGATTGTAGAGGGCAACTTAAATCTTATTTCCGGCTGGATTTATTCTCGCACTTGGGAAGCCACTACAGGAGCCTCAACAAATATTATTAAGGTGAGAGGAAATGTTACCATAGGTTCAGCATATTGTAATGGGAATGACCCGCCAAACATTATATTCATTTGTGGCGACAATCAAAATCTGGATTTAACAGGCGCTAGTAACAATTTTGCAGGTAATTATATTATTAATAAAACAGGCGGAAGTGTAAAATTGATATCTAATATAACGCTTTACGCCAGCCAGAGTTTCATAATAGGAAATGGAACCTTAGATTTAAATGGATATACCCTAACCCTAGGAACCTATACGACCCTTTATAAATATAATGGAGGTACACTTACTTATAACGGAGGTTCCTTATCCGGAGGTTCCTTAACTAATACTGGAACTAATTACACTCCCGATGGATTTTCATGTGGTATTTTGCCCGTAAAGTTTTTGTTTATTAAAGCCGAAAAAATTAACAATTCAGGGTTAATAAGCTGGGCCACGGTTTCTGAAATCAACAACGATTATTTTGAAATTGAAAAAAGTTTGGATGGAAAAATATTCTTTAATCTGGGTAAAGTAAAAGGATATGGCAATAGCCAACAAATCATAAATTATTCTTTTACTGATTTGAACTATAATAATCAATCTGTGTATTATAGACTTAAACAAATAGATTTTGATGGAAAAGAAACCTATTCTGCTATCGTAAGCTTAAAAAATGAAAACAACTTTCCAATCGTAATTTGGCCTATACCTGCCCATGATTTCATTAACATTGCATTAAATCATAGCGACATTGATAACGTTAAAATTATGGATGCACAAGGTAAGGTTTTGATTCAGTCGTCGATGTATTCAAATACAGAATTAGCTACCCTAAATATGGATGTTAGCGATTTAAATAACGGGATGTATTACCTCTATTTATTTAAAGACAATGTATTGAAAACGGTTAAAATATTTTCGGTACAGAAATAGTTATATCCGTATCAAAGCTAATTTTTATTAGTAACAAAACGAAAGATGCTAGTTTATGGAAATTAAGGTCCGTTGGAAGATTGCATTTAAGTTTATATCCGAAACCACTTTTTTTTCATTCATTTATTAAATAAAATTCCTTTTATATTTGCACGGATATATAGAAGAGATGCCAACTCTGTCGATGTTTTTTGGAATCATCATTAGAATGTATTATGCACCAAAAGAGCATAATCCTCCTCATATTCACGTCTATTAACAAGATTTCACTTCGGTTGTTAATATTCAAACGTTTGAAGTCACCCAAGGAAAATTACCATCAAAACAGCTAAGGTTGGTAATTGCTTGGATTGAGATTCATAAAGAAGAGTTAATTGCTGATTGGGACTTATGTCAAAATGGAGAGAAACCATTTCCAATCGATCCTTTAAAATAGAAAAATATGTATTTAGCCATTAAAAAAGTAGAACCCGTTAAAAACTTTAATCTTATATTAACTTTTGAGAATGGCGAAAAACGTCAATTTGATATGAATCCATATTTGGATTTAGGAATATTTAAAGAGTTAAGAGATGTATCAAAATTCAATTCGGTAAGATTAAGTTTCGATACCATTGAATGGGAAAATCAAGCGGATTTAGATCCAGAAGTTTTATATAATAACAGTGTTAAAATTCAATAAGCTTCTATTACCCTTGTTCTAGATTGCGCTTCGTAAGTGAGCAACAATCGAAAATCCTACCATAGTAAAAACACGAAAGACACTACCTTAATTGAATCACGGTTTATGTTTAGGCTGCTGTTAAATTTTAGTTACTGTTCTTTTTATTTACTAATTTTATGATAATTTTTAAAGGTATTAGTGAACCTTCGGTTTCCTTAGATGAAAAAGAACCAAAAAATCAAGGTAAAAAGATGCTCCCTCGCTTATGTCCATCTCTCCCCCGCCTTTTTACCAATGCCTCCGCACCCCTAACCGAAATCACTTTTTTTTATTCATTTATTAAATAAAATTTAAGGAATGCAAATCTCCATGCCCACGCTTGTGTCTCGTAAGTGAGCAACACTATGGCATCATGCCTTATATATAAAAGCTTTCGAGTAGCAAATGAAATCATAGGTCCACACAAACTTATTCAGCTCCATAATTATAGTATTTTGATTTAAAAAATTCTTGGATTAGAGGGCTTTGCCCTCTATAACTCCTATTCACTTTTTTCCTTGATGAAAAAAGTAAACAAAAAAATCAAGTCAGAAAAACGCTTCCTCCCGCAAGTCCGGGTCGCGGCCCGCATTTTTGACAAGGCCACCACACAGCTGCCAAATGACAAATGTTTTATTACAGGAAAGTTCTGGACAGGGTGCGTTGGTAGAATATTTGTGGTTTTAGTTTTTGAAACTTTTTTATCAAGAAACCACAAGTATATTAAAACTTTAAAAAAACAAACAACAAATTAGTGAACAAAAAAGTTAATGAAGGATACTATTATTGAAAATTAATTTTTTGAAGTTCGACACGTTAATCTATTGCTCCTTCATCATTTCCATAACCTCGCGGCTAACCCCGGTAAAGGAGAATCCACCGTCGTGAAATAAATTTTGCATGGTAACCATGCGCGTATAGTCGGAGAATAAAGAAACGCAATAATTGGCACAATCGCCTGCAGTGGCATTTCCCAAAGGCGACATTTGATCGGCATAGGTAACAAAGGCATCAAAACCGCCCACACCCGATCCTGCTGAAGTCATCGTTGGAGATTGAGAAATGGTATTGATTCTTACTTTTTTAGCTTTTCCATAATGGTAACCCATACTTCGGGCAATGGACTCTAGCATGGATTTGGCCTCAGCCATTTCGTTATAATCGGGAAAAACCCTTTGCCCAGCAATGTAGGTAAGTCCTACTACGCTGGCCCATTCGTTAAGCGCATCTAAATTGTAACAGGTTTGAAGCAATCGGTGAAAAGAGATGGCCGATATATCCAAAGTTTTATGCATAAAATCATAATTTAAGCCGGTATAGGGATTTTTTTTGCGAATATTTACACTCATCCCTACCGAATGAAGCACGAAATCGAGTTTTCCTCCCAAATGTTCGGTAGCCTTTTCTACCAAGTTTTTCATATCCTCATCCAAACTAACATCGCAAGGAATAACGATGGATTGGGTGGATTCGGCCAGTTTGTTAATTTCGCCCATACGCAGGGCAATTGGGGCATTGGTTAATACAAAATTAGCTCCTTCTTCGTGGCATTTTTCGGCTACATTCCAAGCAATAGAACGCTCATCTAATGCGCCAAATATGATCCCTTTTTTTCCCTTTAGTATATTGTTTCCCATGCTACAATTTTACGAAAAATATTAGAGAAAGCTGTGGATTATTCAAAGATTGTTTTCAAAAAAAACCTTATAAAGCGCTGCATTGCCTTGATTGGTCTTAAAAAAATTGCACTTAATCTTTTGCTCGAGGCTGCCTTGCATGGCTATAGTATTAAATTCGTAAATTTGACCCCATGCAATCCGATGCCACATCTTCCCGTAAAGCAGATCACATTGATTTGGCGCTTAATTCACAAGTATCGGAAACCGATCCAAGATTTTACTACGAACCGGCTCTCAATGGCCATCCTGAAACTTTTATTCAAAAACAAAATTTTCTGGGTTTCGAATTAGGGGCACCAATATGGATAAGCAGCATGACCGGTGGAACCCATCACGCTAAAACCATTAATCAAAACTTAGCCAAAGCTTGCAAAAAATATAAATTGGGCATGGGTTTAGGTTCGTGTCGAGTCCTGTTGGAGGATAACACCCGTTTTGATGACTTTAACATACGAAAATTCATTGGCGACAATTTGCCCCTGTATGCCAACTTAGGAATAGCTCAAGTTGAAAAATTGCTAAATGCAAATCAGATTGAAAAAATTAAAGAACTCATTGACAAAACAGAAGCAAATGGACTCATTATCCATATCAATCCGCTACAGGAATGGTTGCAACCAGAAGGCGATAGGTTTAGTCAATCGCCTTTGCTAACCCTTCGCCATTTAGTAGATAAAACAGATCTTAAAATTATAGTGAAAGAAGTCGGTCAGGGTATGGGGCCTCAAAGTATACATAGCTTAATGGAGCTGCCCTTAGCTGCCATTGATTTTGGCGCCCATGGAGGCACAAATTTTGCGATGCTCGAAATGTTGCGCGGCAACGAACTAAAAAAAGAAGTGTATGAACCTTTGGCCAATATTGGGCATACTGCTAATGAAATGGTGGAAAGTATCAATGCACTCTTAAAAAAATCGGGGACGTATGCTTGTAAGGAGTTTATTGTTTCGGGAGGGGTTAAAAACTTTTTGGATGGATATTATTTAACCGAAAAATTAAATGCAAACGCCATTTATGGACAAGCCTCCTCTTTATTAAAATATGCCATGGATGATTTTGATTTGCTATGCGAATATCTAGAATTGCAAATCAAAGGATACGCTTTAGCAAAGTCTTTTCTTAAACTAAAACCATAAACATGTTTTCGTATCAAAACCTAAATATTCGATACACCTCATACCAATCTATTAGTATAGAAGTGGTGAATATTATTAATGAAAATTATGAATAAAACCATAAAAGGATATAGTAAACTAAGCAAGGAGGCCAAAATGGAATGGCTGATTGACAATTACTTTGCACATCCCGAAAAAGCCTTGCAATTATTAAAAACGTATTGGAACAAGGATGCCAATTTGCAAAAATTACATGATGAGTTTATAGAAAACACCCTTACCAATTTTTATTTGCCCTATGGCGTTGCGCCCAATTTTTTGATAAACGATACCCTGTATTGCCTTCCTTTGGCCATCGAAGAGAGCTCGGTAGTAGCCGCTGCAGCAAAGGCTGCCAATTTTTGGGTAACCCGCGGAGGTTTTAAATCGACGGTACTATCCACTTTAAAAATTGGACATATTCATTTTTTTTGGAATGGAAACGAACTCGAAAAATTTACTCACTTTTTTGAAAAACTGAAAAGCACCTTACTGGAAAGCACAAACCCCATTACCCAAAACATGAGGAACCGTGGGGGTGGAATACAGGATATCCAATTAAAAAACAAAACCGACGATGAAAAAGGGTATTATCAAGTAGAAGTCAAATTTGAAACCTGCGACAGCATGGGTGCCAATTTTATTAACTCGGTGCTGGAAGAGTTTGCAAAAATTATTAAAATAAAATTTGAAGAAAGCGATTTAAACGATAAAGACCTTCAAATTGTTCTTTGCATTTTGAGCAATTATACCCCCGAATGCATTGTGCGATGCGAAGTGAGTTGCCCAGTAGAAGACCTAAATGAGGATAAAGAAATAGAACCGAAAGAATTTGCCGAAAAGTTTTTAAGAGCCATTCGAATTGCCGAAATCGAACCCTACCGAGCTGTAACGCATAACAAAGGAATTATGAACGGTATTGATTCTGTGGCAATTGCTACTGGAAACGACTTTAGAGCTGTAGAAGCATGTGCTCATGCCTTTGCCTCACGAAACGGAAAGTATAGCAGTTTAACGCATGCAGAAGTAAAAGACGGAATTTTTAGGTTTTGGATCGAAATTCCCTTATCGCTTGGAACCGTTGGGGGCATAACCACCTTGCATCCAATGGTTAAATTTTCGCATGAATTA
>CAMDXE010000114.1 GCA_945878925.1 Chitinophaga pinensis | reverse complement strand
AGGATCCTTGAGTTATGCAGGGCAAATTAAGGGAACTTTAAACAATTTTACCACCGAGGGCCTTATCGAAACCACCATTGGGAACATTAAAACTAACCTCAATTTGCAATTTCCGGTACAAAAGCCAGTAGCCTACAAAGGAGAAATTGAATTGTTTTCGTTTGATATGGCCAAAATACTTAATAATGGCAATTTTGGGTTGGCAAGCTTATTTATAAAAGTGGATGGCAAAGGCTTTACCATGAACGAATTAAACACCAAGCTGCAAGGGTCGGTGCTAGCCTTTGATTTTGACGGCTATAGCTATTCGAATGCCACATACGATGGGGTACTTGATAAAAAAATATTTAATGGAAAATTCGAAATCGAAGATCCAAATGTCAATCTGAGTTTTAATGGCATATTGGATATGAACAACGAAAATCCAGGCGGCGATTTTATGGCCAAAATAGGAATCGTTAATTTTGATAAATTGGGTTATGGAGCTATTAACATCAAGGGCATAAAAAGTGTTAATATAAAATTTGACGGCAAGGATATTGATAATATGAAAATAGCCGCGGCACTTAGCAATGTGGTCTTGTCGAAAAAAGACAGTACCTATTATTTGGGTAATGTTGATTTGAATGCCGATGGTATTTATTCAAACAGGTCGGTCGAACTTAAAAGTGTTTTAGGCAACCTCACGGTTAAAGGGCAATATAAGTTTAGCCAAATTAATTCGATAATAAACAATTTGCTGAATAACCTTTTCCCCGATTATTACGCCAATTTAAAAAAAGATACCGATCCCTTTAATTTTAGGTATGATTTAGAAATCAACGATTCGCGATACCTCTCAGAATTGGTTTTTCCTGAACTTAAGTTTGCCAAGCTCACCACTACTGGGGTGTATAATTCAACCTCTCAGGCTTTAGATGTTATTGCTCGCGCCGACTACTTAAATTATGGCAACATTACCTTTAAAGATGTGGATATTGAATGCGTTAAACAGCAAAACCAACGATTAAGTTTATCTACGTTTGCCAAGGAAGTTTTGATAAACGACAGTTTATTTACCGATAGATTGCTCCTAAAAGCAGATCTTGGTGGAAATGATATTAATTTTAGTTTAAACGCATCGGATACTACCAAAAACGCAAGTTTAGTTTCGTCGGGTAGCATAGAATTTTCGAAAGGGGCCATTGACCTAAAACTTAAAAATTCTACATTTTACATCTATAATAAACCATGGAGCATAAACCCATCTAATCGTTTTACCTATAGCCAGTCGATGCTAAAGATGGACAGTTTTTTTATTTCAAATGGAGTTCAATCGGTTGCTATAGATGGGATGGCAAGCAATACGTCCTATGATAACCTCAAAATAAGGATTCGTAATTTTAACCTTCATGAAATAAACCCATTATTGTTAGGCAACGCCATCGAACTTGGGGGTGAAGTAAACGGAGATTTTTCGCTTAACGGCGCATTCAGTCGACCAGTTACCGAATCAAATTTAAGTATTGAAAGTTTTAAATTGAATAATGATTCGGTTGGTGATGTGGTCTTAAATTCAATCTCGTCGGCAAGCAAATACATGATGGACATAAACGGTACCATAAAAAATGGCTTAATCAACGACATGTCAATTATGGGGGCTATAGACCTAACGCCAAACAAAGAAAACATTCACATGGCTTGTTCGCTAAAAGAGTCGAGCATCAAGCCTTTCGAAATAATTACCGAAGGCTTATTTTCAAATGTTTCGGGCAAGGCTAATGGTGTTATTGCTATAAATGGTCCCTTAGCAAATCCAAAAATAGAAGGGAACGTAGTTTTACTAAATACCCATTTATACATGGATTATTTGGGTTTACCGTTAACGATTGATAAGGCTACCATAAAAATTGATGAACAAAAAATTGATTTAGGAACCTTTAATGTAAAAGACAAATACGGTTCGGTGGCTTTGGCTGGTGGGAAGATTTTTCACAAAAATTTCGATCATCTGCGATTCGATATTTTTATGAAAGGCCTTAAAAATTTTAATTGCATGGAGCTATCAGAAGACCAAGGCGATATGTTTTTTGGCACGGCTTATGTGGACGGCGACATGAAAGTAACAGGATTATTGGATGATTTGTACCTTAATATTAATGCCAAAACAAGAGCCAAAACATCCATTTCACTACCATTAACCAGCACTACCGAAAACATGGGTCCTGATTTTATAAAAATTATGGATTTGAGGGCCGATGTTATCCCATCTCAAGTTAAGAAATTAAGTGGAATAGCGATGGATTTTAATTTTGATGTAACGTCGGATGCCGAAGTTAAATTAATTTTTGATGCAAAGTTTAACGATGTGATGAGTGCTACTGGAAATGGAAACTTAAAAATGGAATTGAATACGTTCGGCGATTTTTACATGTATGGCAGTTATGTAATTGATAAGGGTGGGTATAATTTTACGGCACTTAACAATTTGGTGAACGCCAAATTGAGGGTTAAAAGCGGAAGTAAGATAACATGGGAAGGTTCGCCCTACGATGCCAAATTAGATGTTATTGCCATTACAACTATTAAGGCCGACCCTACCGTGATTTTGCCAATAACCTCCACAACTTCCACCTCGAATAATGTGGCCATGGATTGCGAAATTCACATGAAAGAAGATTTATTTAAACCCGATATTCAATTGGGTATAAATTTATCGAAAGACAATCAATCCATTTTATTTGCGAATGCCGATTTAAACAATGCCATAAACCAAATAAGAAGCGACCAAGAAGAAACAAACAAACAATTTATTAATCTTTTAGTTTTCAGTTCATTCGCCCCAATTAATTCGGCCAATACGGCTACGGGTATTGATGTGGCCAATTCGTTTGAAAATAGCATTGGCGCCTTTGTTTCGAATCAGGTTAATAATTGGTTAAAACAAATTAACCCCAATTGGGAGCTAGATGTGGATTGGAAATCGGCCACAAATAAAGAAGTAAACCAGCAAATCATCGTTTCGCTTAAACGAAAATTATACAACGACCGAATCGAAATAGGGGGAACTTATGGGCAAGCTGGCAGTACTTCGTATGATGTTAACCTAAGCTATAAAATTAAAAAAGATGGCCAGTTGCGCGTAAGGGGGTTTAATAATAGAGCCAACGATCCCATAAATATTAGCAATAAACCCATCAACACCTCGGGAATTGGTTTGTATTACAGAAAAGAATTTGATTATTTTTTGCCAAAAAAATGGCGTAAAAAAGCATGGGATAAGAAGAATAACAGTTCGGTGAAAACGTAAAAGCTATTAATTTTTTAACTAATTCCGCCCCAATCTCCTTTTAATCGCTTTTGTTTTTCGAGCCAGTTTAACAATCGGCTATTTTTTGGCAGTTTCAATAAAGGATCCTCTTGAATGAGCGCATCGGTTTCGTGCCTGGTTTTTATTAGCAGGGCTTCATCTTTAACCAAATCCGATACTTTAAGGTCGAGTAAACCGCTTTGTTGGGTGCCTAATACATCGCCTGGGCCACGAAGTTTGAGATCGAGGTTTGCAATTTCAAATCCATCTGTAGTTTCTATCAAGGCTTCCAATCTTTTTCGAGCTATGGCCCCTAATTTTAAAGACGACAGCAAGATGCAATAGGATTGGTATGGCCCGCGGCCAACTCTTCCTCTAAGTTGATGCAATTGGGTGAGTCCAAATCGTTCCGAATTTTCGATGACCATTACCGATGCATTGGTAACATTTACCCCCACTTCGATAACAGTGGTGCTCACCAACATGTTTAATTCCCCTCTGCTAAAAGCCGACATTACAATCTCTTTATCCTTAGCTTTCATTTTTCCATGTATCATCCCCATGGTATACATGGGTTCGGGAAATTCATGTTTGAGGGTATGGTAGCCATCCAATAAATTTTGATAATCGAGTTTTTCGGATTCTGCTATTAATGGATAAACGTAATACACCTGTCTGCCTTGGTCTATTTCTTGTTTTAAAAAACTAAACAGTTCGCGGCGTTTAGTTTCAAAACGATGAACCGTCTTTATTTCAATTCTCCCTTCGGGAATTTGATCGATTTTTGACACATCCAAATCGCCATATATGGTCATGGATAGTGTTCTAGGAATTGGAGTTGCGGTCATAACCAACACATGAGGCGGCGTGCTGTGTTTGTTCCAAAGTTTGGCACGTTGCTCTACCCCAAACCGATGTTGCTCATCAATTATTACTAAGCCTGGATTTTTAAACACTACATCCTTTTCGATAAGGGCATGGGTCCCAATCATAATATCAATTTGGCCATTTAACAGGTGTTCAAGAATTTTTGTTTTTTTGGCTTTCTTGGTTGTACTGGTCAATAGTTCAACCCTCAATCCCAAACCCGAAACCAAATTGCTTATATTCTCAAAATGTTGATTAGCCAAAATTTCGGTAGGAGCCATAATGGCGGTTTGCGTTCCGTTGTCAAGGGCAATGAGCATGCTCAATAGGGCCACTATTGTTTTTCCACTGCCAACATCGCCTTGCAACAAGCGATTCATTTGTTTGCCTGTGGCCATGTCGGCTCTTATTTCTTTCAATACTTTTTTTTGAGCATTGGTTAGGTCAAATGGAAGATGTGACGCATAAAATGTGTTAAATAAATAATCAATTTTGTGAAACACAAATCCCGTAACGTCTCTTTTTCTTTTGTTCTTGAGGCCTGAAATTTTAAGATTTAAAAAAAACAATTCCTCGAACTTAAACCTTCGTTGACCCTCCGAAATTTCAGCATTGCTTTTTGGAGCGTGAATCATTTGATAGGCTACATCGCGCGATTGCAATTGATATTTACCTTGTATATACTCGGGCAAAACGTCGTCGATGTGGTAGGTATTATATTGCAATAATGCAATTATCAACTTTGAAATCGATTTTGAATCCAGCCTATGGCTTCGCAGTTTTTCGGTTAAATTATAAATCGGCTGCAACCCAAGGGCCACCGTTTGGGTTTCGAAATATTCAACCTCAGGATGCACCATGTTAAAAGCGCGATTAAATACAGTGGGCTTGCCAAAGAGTATACAAAGTTTATTTATACTTATCGTTTCCTTAATCCATTTTATATGTTTAAACCAAACTAAGTCTACCGAACCCGACGGATCGGTAAAGGTTCCTGTAAGCCTTTTGCTTCGACCTTCTCCAACTTCATGAATTTCGGTGATTTTTCCTTTTAATTGCACAAATGACATGTCCTCTTTAAGCTCGGCTGCCAAATAAAATTTTGACCTATCGATATACCTGAAAGGAAAATGATTTAATAAATCGCCGAAGGTAAAAACTCCCAATTCTGTTTTTAGCACTTCTCCCCTTAGCGGCCCAACGCCTTTAAGGTATTCGATGGGAGTGCTTTCGAATCTGTTTTCCATGAGCTAAAACATGTTTTGAAGGAGGGCGGTATACTCCATAAGCCATGCAACGCCCATATGCACGATAATTCCACCAGCAATAGAGCCAGTTCGAATGGCCAAAATTCCTAAAATAGTTCCACCAAAAAATGAACTTACCGTTTCACCTAATGGTTTCCCGAAATGAATGGCCACATAAAAACAAGCCATTGGTAGCAAACAACTCCAGCCAAAATGCCTAAAAAAGGCAAGGAGTAAAAATCCTCGAAAAAAATATTCTATAAAAATAAAATCGAAGCCATAAAACAATTCATAGATAAAAAAGTAGATTTGATCTTCGCTGTTATCCATACTCAATGGGCCCAGATGAAATCCTTTAGGATATTGGCTTAAAAAATCGCTTTGATACGAGGCCAAAACCACAAGGGGAATCATTAAGCCCAACATCATTAAATAGGGTTTGGTGTCGAAATTTTTAAGGGTAAAGCCATATAAGGGCATTTTGCCCTTGTCCTTAATTTGCCAATACACATATAGGGGGATTAATAAAGCGAGGTCGCGAATAACAACCGCTAAACATCTAAAATAAAAATAGGCCGTTCGTCCGGATGGCAAAAACGAATAAATGTCTTCACTAAAAAAATTGATAAACGAACGTAGGCTGAATACAAAGGGGGCAAAAAACAATAAAAACCAAAATAAAGAACTCTGCCAATTGCGCCAATCTTTATAATGGAAACTATAAAGGAGAAACCCGATTGCAAATGGAATAAGATAAATGATAAACTGGATAAGCAAATCGGAAAAAGAATCATGATACTTTAAATCTAACCAGTATGTGCAATGAAAATAATATTCCAAAAACACATAGACAAACAAAAATATCAGAATGCTTAGGAGATACCATGGCTTTAATTCATGGATTACATAATCTTTTAAATACGAAATTATTTTTTTCAAAATCTTCGGCAAATTAACGCTTAGTACAGAGATTTATAGTACAGAGACTTGAGATTTTTTCGCCCTAAATGTAAATCTTTATAGGACGAGACAAGATGAAAAAAAACTTTCCAAACCTACAAGCCAGCCATTAAATATATCTGATATTATCGGTTTACGAATACAAAGCTTTTTATGGATAGCCCACAGAAAATAATCTTATGAGGCTGGCAATAATCTAGGAGCCCTCATCAATGAGAGTTAGGCTTCAGTTATCTTATGGTATTAATGAACTTCAATTTTTTTAGTAAAAGTGTTACCATCACCTAATCGTACAGACACAAAGTAAAGTCCAGTTTTGAGGTCATCAATGTTTATTTTCTCCTCAATTTTCTCACTCCTAATTTTACGACCGGTAAAGTCTGCTATTATTATTTCTACAGGTTTAATGGATACAGGAAATTTGAAATGAAGCTCATGTGTTGCAGGATTTGGATAAATCTCGAAATTCCACTTAATTCTCTCATCAATTGAGACCTTTACTCCTGTTAAATAAATTTCATCAATAACGATAATTCGCTCAAATGTATCATAAGGATGCTGAGGGTTATAATGAAAAGTTATTTCCATGCTATCTGCTTCGCGCATTATTGAATCATCTAATCCGGATAAATTTGTACTGGTTTTATTAATAAGTAAGGGACCCTTTGAAGCATATCTTGGATCCTCAAATAAAAGTACAGTATTTTTATTTTTATCAAATGCCCTGAATGTGCTTGTAAAAAAGTCTGGTAAACTGTCAGATGAAAAGAAGGAATAACGAAATGAGATAGATTCAAATGACACAGCTTTGAATTTTTTGGATAGGTTAAAACTATATTGCCAGTTATTTGTAATATCATTAAAAACCAAAAAGGAATCTTTAGTACTTTTAATAAAAGTACTACCACTAAAAGTAAAATTGTCTGATTGCCGCACTACTCCATTGTTCTTTAATGACCATGTTTTAATAGACTGCCTACTGTCAAAAGTTTCTAAGTATAGTTTTTGTCCAAACATTAAATTAGCGTACAGACAAATAATAAAAGTGTATAGATATTTCATTTCAATTCTTTGATTTTTTACACATGAATTTGTTTGAAATCAAATTATTATGTTTAAACAAAACTAATCAATAATACTTTATCATATGAAATAAATAGAAAGTGAAATTTATTCCATTTTATGGTCATTGCTCGATCGAAAGTTAACAATAATAAAAAAAAAGTCAACCTATTTCAGCTATGGCTATCTGTTATCGGAGGTGCTTTCTTTCAGGCAGTCTGGCAGTCTTCAACATTTGATTTGCTTTCTTAAGTTTTTTGGGAAATAAAACTTTGCCAGAAAATTGATCCAAAGATGAATCAATAGTAGGTAGTATCTCACTAAGTGTGTAAGTTAAAAAGTTGTTCTGAAAAATTTTGACCTTAATCCAAAAAGGTCATAAAATTTTCGGAAATAACTTTTTTATTAACTTTAACACACTAAAAATGAAAAA
>CAMDXE010000113.1 GCA_945878925.1 Chitinophaga pinensis | reverse complement strand
ACTTGTCCGGCAGAAATAGAAAAAGTTTGATCGTGATTTTTACTGAGGATTAAATTAAAAAAGGATTCGCTACTCACGTTTAAGGTTGCATCGTTTCCATCAAAATGAACCGTTCCGTTATTGTGCGAAAAGCTTCCCCCTGAACGGGTCCAATTGCCACCCACATACATTGTTCGTCCTGCAGGGGCAGTAAAACCATAATAATTATGGGTAAAATTTCCGTCAACATCAAAAGAAAAAGCATTTCCTGCATCAAAATTTGTATAGCCCGAAGTTTTGCTATAATTACCTCTAATTCTAAAGGTGTAAGTACCCGATCCTGAAAAACTAATGCTACCGCCTGTGAGGGTTAAATGGTTAATGTCGGCATTCGATTGTATAGCACAAGTGCCCGAGTTGCCATCAAAAAACACATCATCCGAGGTGTTTGGTACGCTTTGCCCGATGGTGCCTCCACTTGATGCGGCCCAATTTGAGGTACTGCTGCTTGTCCAGTTTCCGTTTCCAACCCAGTATCTATTAGCCGAGAAGCTTAGATTTGAAATAAAAAGTAAGGGGAATAATAAACAGTAAATGTTAGGTAAGTATTGTTTCATAAGTATGTGTAATAAGGTCTCAAAATCGCAATTTTATCAAAATTGATACTTCAAAAATCACACCAAAACTATAACTAGTACATATTTAGATACTTGAGATTTGTGAAAAGGTTTAGAATTCTCGTATTGAGAATAATTTGATTCAAAATAGGAATAGTGAATGACCATGTCTGTCAAACTACACGCCCTTAATTGGAAATGAATTTAATCTTTATTATTAGTTGGTATTATTTAGGATGAAGGCCAAATAAGGTCTGCGAAATAATCTGAACATTACGCGCTGATGAATTCTATTCAAAACCCGACAACAAGCGCATTAGCGTTAAACTGCCAAATTCTTACATCCTTTCGGGCATGCTTATTCCCAACAATTGCATGCCTTTTTTTAAATAATTGCCTGCAAGGCTGCAAAGGGCTATCCGATTTTGCTTTATCGCCTCATCGGTTTCGCCAAGTATCGATACCTCATGGTATAAACGGTTGAACGATTTAGACAGCTCAAACATATAATTGGCAACAATCGAGGGGTTGTATCCATCGGCGGCAAGCGCAACCTTGTCCGGAAACCAGGAGAGTGTTTTTATCAATTCAATATCGGCGGGGTGCAATAAAGCACTGGTACTTACTTGCGGAGCAATGGATATATTGCGTAAAATAGCACGAATACGTGTATGCGTGTACTGAATAAATGGGCCGGTATTGCCATGGAAATCTATAGATTCTTCAGGATTAAACATCATTCGCTTGACAGGGTCCACTTTAAGTAAAAAATATTTAAGGGCCCCCATTGCAATAGTTTCGTGAAGGATGCTGAGTTCCAATTCGCTAAAGCCTTCGGTTTTGCCTAATTCTTGAGTTATTTTTTTAGCCGTATTGTGCATTTCCTGCATCAGTTCGTCGGCATCAACTACCGTTCCTTCACGGCTTTTCATTTTTCCTGAAGGCAAGTCAACCATTCCATAACTTAAATGGTAAACACCATCGGCATAGGGCTTTCCTAATTTTTTAAGAATGAGTTGCAATACTTTAAAATGGTAATCCTGCTCGTTTCCAACCACATAAACCGACTTGTCCATTTGGGTTTCGTCGTATTTAAGTTGCGCTGTGCCAATATCCTGAGTGATGTAAACGGAGGTTCCGTCAGCGCGCAGCACAAGTTTACGATCGAGGCCATCCTCTGTTAAATCTATCCAAACGCTACCGTCCTCATTTTTTTCAAATACATTTCTTTTTAAACCATCTTCAATGCTGTCTTTGCCAAGCAAATAGGTTTGACTCTCGTAATACGTTTTGTCAAAATCAACGCCCATGCGTTTATAGGTTTGCTCAAATCCATCATAAACCCAATTGTTCATTTTCGTCCATAAGGCAAGGGTATCGGCATCGTTTGCTTCCCATTTTAATAAAAGTTCTTGAGCTTTTTTAATAAGTGGGGCTTCTTTTTTTGCCTCCGCTTCACCTAGTCCACCTGCTATTAAACTGCGTATTTCTGATTGATAGTGTTGGTCGAATAAAACATAGTATTTGCCCACTAAATGGTCGCCTTTGAGTCCGCTCGATTGGGGGGTTTCGTGATTGCCGTAAAGTTGCCATGCAAGCATGCTCTTGCAAATATGAATGCCTCTGTCGTTTATCAAATTGGCCTTGATGACCGTGTATCCCGCAAATTTTAGAATTTCACTTACCGAATAGCCTAAAAGGTTGTTTCGCACATGACCCAAATGCAAAGGTTTATTGGTATTGGGCGATGAATATTCAACCATTACTTTTTTACCTTGGCCAAGGTTTGGTATTCCAAAGTTATTGCATTGGCTGTTTACTTTTAACCAATTGGCCCAATGCGATGGGCTAAGTTTAATATTTAGAAACCCGTTTATTACATTAAAAGATTCGAAATCATCACTTTGCTCGCAGATGAAATTTCCTAAAGCGGTAGCCGTATTTAATGGATTTTGCTTTGAAAGTTTTAATATTGGATAAACCACAAACGTAATGTCACCATCGTAGTCTTTACTGGTGGTTTCGAGCTTTATCAGATCACTGTGAATCTCCGCCGAATAAAGGCTTAAGATACCTTTAGCAATAATTTTTTTTAAGGGTTCTTCTAGGGTCAATTTTTATATAATTTATTCCTTTGTGATATTTAAAAACCTACTGGGTTTTAGGCTTTCCATTTAATGCTGCATCCTACCGCTTGAATTTCGGGATAATCTACATCCAAACCATCGAGGGTGCATTCGATGGCATCTTCTAAGTAAACATTTGTAACGGCATGTTCGTTTTCCCAACAATCATCAATGGCGCCTTTATAAACCAATTCGCGTTTCGAATTAAATAAAAATACTTCGGGGGTGCGCACTGCACCTAAAGCTTTTACAACCTGTTGAGATTCGTCGTGCAGATAGGGGAAATGGCCTTTTATGAAAGTTTTCGATAATTTTTTCATGTTTTCGAACGAATCTTCGGGATATTTTTGTGCATCGTTGCCATTTATAACCAAGATACCTATGGCGTCGTCTTCAAATTTTTCCCACAATTTCATTATTCTATTCCAATAGGCATTTGCATAAGGGCAATGATTGCACGAAACAATAATTAGCAAGGCGTATCGATCGGCGTATGTAAAATTGCTGTAAGTAGTTCCGTCGGTAGCAGGAAGCTTAAATTTAAAAAGTTTATCTCCTAATTGCATGCCGCAAAATTAAACATTTATTAGGCATGGATTCGATGGAAATAATGGAATGATCTAAAAAAGGAAGAAATTATTTTCCAAAATACTCAACGTATTGCCTTGGGGTTTCGTAAATTTTAATGCAATGCAATTGCCCCATGCTTATATGAGGTTCTAATTCTTCCCAGATGGCCATGGCCAAGTTTTCGATAGAGGCCATTTTGCCAGCCATAAAATCTACATCAAGGTTGATATTTTTATGGTCAATTTTAACTATAATTTTTTCTTCAACCAGTGTTTTTAGTGATTTTAAATCAATAACAAAACCAGTCTCAGGATTTGGCTGACCTTTTACCGTAACAAATAAATCAAAATTGTGACCATGCCAATTGGCATTGGCGCATTTACCAAATACTTCTCCATTTTTTGCCTCGCTCCAATTTGGGTTATATAATTTGTGAGCAGCATTAAAATGCAACTTTCGCGTAACATAAACCCATCCCATATTCTGATTCATTTTTTGAATGGCAAATTTAGGTACTCGCTCGCACTTTCCAAAACCAAGCGTGCTATGGCGATAATGCTTAATAAAAAAGCAAAAAAAAACAGTTCATCCTAAGATGAACTGTTTGATACAGTTTATAGAGAGGTAAAGTTAAATTATTTGATAATGGAAAACCTTTGACAGGTAAAAGATTTATCTAAATTTTCAAGCTTCAGAAAATAAATTCCTGTTGGTATATCGTCTAGTTCTAAAGTTATGGTATTCAAGCCTCGAACAACTTCGGTGTCAAAGCTTTTTACAGGATGGCCCATTTGATTAAGGACTGAAACGGTGTTATAGCCATCAGTCGGCGTGCTAAATTCAAGGTTTAATTTGTTATGAGCCGGAACTGGCCATAACTTAAATGGATTTATGCTAACGTGTGCTATTGAATTATTTATCACTTGTATAGTTGAGTATTCAAATGCGCCATTATAATCCACTTGTTTCAATCTATAATAGTTTGCTCCTGTTACAAGATTCGAATCTATGAATGCATAGCGAAGTATTTGCTGACTGTTTCCAGCGCCATAAATTGTTCCTATGGTCTTAAATATTTTTCCATCCACACTTTTCTCGATGTTAAAATAATCGTTATTAACTTCGGTGGCAGTAGCCCATGTTAATTGCCCATACGACCCTTCTTTGGCTACGTTAAAATACAACCACTCAACGGGTAAAGGACCTCCGCTGCCATTAATACCAAAAGGCGAAAAGGATCCGGTATAGTTACTATAGGTTAAGGTATAGGGATTTGAACCTGTTGCACTTGCAAGGCTGCCCACATTTTGCCATACCGTTCCATCATGATGCGCCATCCTACAACTTGATCGGCTAAATGCAGATCCTTCATCTGTTCCATTCCACTGAAATGTTAGAGTGGCATTAGCCCCTCCCGCAACTGTTTCGCTAATATTCCAGGTGGTTTTAACAACCGAATTTGTGTATTCAGTTCCGCCGGTACTGGCTCCATTGCTTCGTACGCTGTTATAAGCCGCTACTCCAAAGGCGTCGGTGGTATGTCCGGTATTAAAGGTTATGGTTAAAGGCGTATACCCAGCCGATGAGTTGGTATGACCCACAGGGAATACTTTTGTGTTTGTAGCGGCGCAGCTAGCCCATTTAAACTGGCCGGTTCCTCCGGTAAATACAAAGGACGTTGAGCTTCCTCCCGAAAGGACTGCAACCGAATTCATAGTGAAATTATAATTGCCTATTGATATTTTGCCCGAATTCAGGGATAGGGTTCCGCTCATAGCAATATTACTTAAAAGCGTTATGCCGTTTGATTGGTTCATGATAAAATTAAATAAAGTGGAGCTAGTCGTAACATTTTGATTGGCCACCCCATCAAATACTAAAGTGCCGCTATTGTGTGTAAATGTTCCACCCGATTGATTAAAATGGCCATAAATATAGGTGCTGTTTGAATTGGAGGTATAGGTACCGCCCGATATGGTAAGCGACCCGTTAATATCGACATGTCCTGAGCTGCCAGTAAAAACACCGCTCGATACGGTTAGCCCCGATCCAAAAGTTATAGTATTGTTTGAGCATAAATACGTTCCTCCGTTAAGTGTTCCACTACCGGTTGACGAAAAGGCATAGGTAGTGGCGTTGAACGTGCCTCCCGAAACGGTTAAATTTCCTCCAATTACCATGGTTGCGCCCAATTGAAATGTGGCCTTGATGGCATTGGCATCATTGATTACCAAATGATAATAATCCGTCGCGCCGAATTCTTTGATGGTATAGGTAGTAGCAGTGCCTGCGCCAATATACTCCACCGTTCCTGAGTTGATATCCATGGTTAATGACAACGTTTCACTCCCTTTTAATCGCAAGGTGGCATCATTGACCAAGGTAGTAGCCGTTAAATTATATCCATTTAAGTATAAAATTCCAGAGGTAATTGTTAAAGTAGGAATCCCACTTAGGTTATTGGGAAGGCTTTATACTGTAGATGCTCCTGCAGCAATGGTTAAGTTGGAGTAACTATAGCTTTTTAAGGTATACGAAGCGCCGGTTCCATTGTAGCAAACGATACTGCCGCTGTTTAAGGTAGGGGTGGTTAAGGTTTCGGTACCAATTAATTGTAAAGTGCCTCCAGATTCAACAACAAAGGTGTATCCACTTCCATTTACTGTAAGGTTGTATCCATTCAAATTTAGGGTTCCTGCGCTAATAATTAAATCTTGATTGGCATTGCTGAGGGTAAGATTAGCTGATAAGGAAATAGTACCGCCGGTTTTATTTATAGTTACATCGGCTGTAAAATTTGAAGGAATAGAAAGAGTTTGATCACCAGTTCCCATAAATTTTAGAGGTAAATTTCCACCATCCCAATAACTATTATTTATAGATAACGGTCCCTCTATATCAAAATAACCTGCGCTCGAATTAAAGGAAGCCGACCCATCGGATAGGGTTAAGGTGCCAATTGTTTTTAGAATGTCGCCTGCACTTATCGTTTGAGAATTAGCGCCAGTTTTATTAATTGTTAAATTATAAAAGGTTTCGGTTCCCGCCGAACTGCCTGAAATATTTACGGTGCTAGAAGATCCTATCCATGTAACCGTTCCGCTGTTATGATTAAAGGTGGCGGTTGATGCACGATTCCATTCGGCCGAACAACTCATGGTGCCTGAAGTGGCATTAAACGTGCCTCCATTTAAATTAAAATCACCTTCAATAGTAACCGTAGCTGTATTAGAAGTAAAAGTCCCCGTACTTAGGTTAAATATGGAATAGGTTAGGAAAGTTGAAGCTCCACTAATGGTAAAGGTGGAAGTGGCTTGACCATCCGTTTGATAAAAATGCCTTCCTTTTAAGGTTCCTGTGCCCGCTACCGTAAAGGTAGTGCTGGTGCCCACCGGGCCATAAATATAGGTGTGGTAACTATAGGAATAAAATACATCCACAGTATATCCGTTGAGATTGAGTGTGCCAGAAAGCAAATAAAGATCTTCATTCGATCCGTTTAGCGTTAGGTTTGAAAGAAGGGTCACCGTACCTGAGCGTTTTTTTAATGATTATATCTGCATTAAAGAGTGCTGAAGCACTGGTTAAATCAAAATTTTGATCGTTTGTATTGCTAAAAAATAAAGGCTCGTTACCTCCATCCCAATTGCTGCTCACTGTTACATTTCCTTCAGCCCGCAAAGCACCAGTAGTAGATGTCGCATTGACAATTCCATTGTATAAGATTAAATTATTTAAAATTTTAAAGGTATCTTGTGCAGCGATGGCTAGTTCATTTCCTCCATCTTTGTTAATCGTTAAATTATAAAAGGTTTCGGTTCCTACGGCCGTCGAGCATATGGTTGATGAAGTTGAAGTACCCACAAACGTGACGGTTCCGCTGTTATGATTAAAGGTGGCAGTTGATGCACGGTTCCATTCGGCCGAACAACTCATAGTGCCAGAAGTGGCATTGAAGGTGCCTCCATTTAATATAAAATTTCCACCAATGGTAACCGTAGCAGTATTAGAGGTGAAAGTGCCCGTGCCTAAGGTAAATAAGGAATAGGTTTGAAAAGTGGACGCTCCGCTAATAGCAAATGTGGAAGTAGTGGTCCCGTCTGTTTGAGAAAAATGTCTTCCTGCTAATGTTCCTGTTCCTGCTACCGTAAAGCTAGTGCTGGTTCCCACTGGGCCATAAATGTAGGTGTTGTAGCTATAGGAATAAAACACATCGACAGTATAACCGCTAAGCTGGAGCGTTCCGGAAAGTAAATAAAGGTCTTCATTCGATCCATTTAGCGTTAGGCTTGAAAGAAGGGTCACCGTACCCGATCGTTTTTTAATGATAATATCTGCATTAAAGAGCGCTGAAGCACTGGTTAAATCAAAATTTTGATTGTTGGTATTGCTAAAAAATAAAGGCTCGTCACCTCCATCCCAATTGCCGTTCACTGTTACATTTCCTTCAGCCCTTAATGCTCCTGCTGTAGAGGCATAATTCACAAGTCCATTGTATAAGATTAAATTATTTAAAATTTTAAAGGTGTCTTGTGCTGCTATTTCTATATAATTGCCGCCATCTTTATTAATTGTTAAAT
>CAMDXE010000112.1 GCA_945878925.1 Chitinophaga pinensis | reverse complement strand
TGAAGGGGGAACGCTAAATTTAAAAATAAATAGTCAACCAAAATCTATCTCGGGTTTTGATATTAATGCCGACCAAACGAAAGTAATTAATTTAGCCTTCTCGGTAAACACTACTGGTTGGCAAAAAGCCGAGTTAAGCATTAGCGATTACCCTATCGTTTTTGATGATGTATTTCACTTCACCTTCCAAATAAACCAATCCATCAAAATTTTAGCGCTATATCAAACTACACCAAATAGCTATATCCAGAAATTATTCGATACCGAACCCTACTTTGTTTTAACCAATACCAATATCAATCAGGTAGATTATTCTAAATTAAGCGAATTTGACCTCATTTTGCTCACAGGCGCCAATGAAATTTCAAGTGGATTAGCTCATGAACTCAATCAATATGTATTAAACGGAGGCCAGATGTGTATTTTTCCAAATGAGAAGGATGGCTATTCGGGTATCGACAATTTTATGACCGAATTGGGCTGTGGCACCTTTGGCAAAGTATATTCAAATAATTCGGAAGTAAGTGGACTTGATTTTCAAAATGAATTATTTAAAAATATACTCGACAACGAACGCAAAAACATTGAACTGCCAAAAGTTAAAAAATATTATCGCATCAATTCAAATAAAGCCAATGCATCGTTGCCCCTAATGAAAATGAGAAATGGGGATGTTTTTTTAGAATCGCACGAAAAAGGAAAAGGAAAACTTTACCAATGCGCCGTAAATTTGGATGAAGAATGGAGTAATTTTCAACAAAACCAATTGTTTGTTCCCATAATGTTCCAAATGGCTTTTATGAAAAAATCGGCCTTACCTTTAGAGCATACGATTGGGAAAAATAATTTTTTAACGCCCATAGCGGCCATTAAAAACAGCAAAAAGCCGAATGTTTTAAAAAATGGAACTTTTGAAATAATGACTGAAAAAATCATGCGTCAAAATGATCTTTTTTTATTCGAAAATAATCAAGTAAAAAACGCTGGATTATACGAACTATTGGAAGCCGACACAAAATTGCCTCTGCAAACATTTGCCTTCAATTACGATAGAAATGAGTCGGACGTAGAACGATTGGAGCCTTCCGAAATAAAAAATTTATTTAGTTCGTCCTCCGTAAAAGTCTACGAAAAGTCAGACATACCGCTAAACACGCTCCTTAAACAAGATGAGTATGGGAAGCCACTTTGGAGATTTTTTATTTGGTTAGCTTTGCTATTTATTGCAATTGAGATACTTTTGCTAAGATTTTGGAAAAACACACCTCCGACTCCAAGACCGGCACTGTCCTAATTAAGCAGGTTAAAATTGCCGACCCTGGTTCTATTCATAACAACCAGACTGTAGATATATTTATTTCGGATGGAATAATTGCTAAAATTGGGAAGCTTAATTTAAATGCCGAAACCATCCTCGAACCCAATGGATTAGTTGCAACGCCTGGTTTATTTGATTTACGAACCCGACATGGAGAACCTGGTCAAGAACAAGATGAGGATGTTAACAGTTTAATTAAAACAGCCTATTATGGAGGATTTAGCGGATTGGCTACTTTACCCAATACCGAACAAACCATTCAAAGCAGAGCTCAGATCGAATATTTGATTCGCAAAGCAGAGAATAAGCCAGTAAATGTTTACCCCTTAGGGGCAACAACCGTCGATTTGCAAGGCAAAGAATTAGCCGAGTTGTTCGACATGCACCAAGGTGGCGCCATAGGGTTTAGCAACGGCGATAACCCCTACAACTCGGGATGCTTGCAACGCGCCTTATTGTATACCAAAAATTTTAATGGCCTTATTTTTAGCCATGCCGAAGAAAAAAACTTGAGCAATGATGGCTTTATAAACGAAAGTGATAATACAGCAGCTTTAGGACTGAAACCCTTTGCCGCACATGCCGAATACATTGCCATTGGAAGAGAAATTGAAATTGCGCGCTATACAAATTCCAAATTACATTTTTCACACATCAGCTCTGCAAAATCTATTGAATTGATACGAAAAGCAAAAGAAGACGGCCTTAATATAACCTGCGATGTTAGCATTCTTCATTTAATTTATAACGATGAAGTATTAAAGAGTTTTGATGCAAACCTTAAACTAATGCCTCCAATTAGAAACGAAATCGATCGTTTGGCTTTAATAGATGGGGTTAATGATGGCACCATCGATTGCATTGTTTCAGATCACAACCCCCATTGCCCCGAAAACAAGGTTGTGGAATTTAATTATTCTCCATTTGGCGCCATAACTTTACAAATCGTTTTCAGCCTTTACACCCAATTTTTATCACAATCCATTTCTATCGATAGCTTTGTAAAAGCGGCGAGCATCAACCCTCGACATATATTAGGCTTACCCACTGCAAATATTGAAGAAAATAAACCCGCAAACCTTTCTGTATTCGACATCAACAAAGAATGGACTTTAACTAAAAAAACAAATAAATCGCTCTCGTCTAATACACATTTTTTAAATTCTAAACTTACCGGTCAATGTGTTTTTATGGCTAATGGCAAAATTTCGAAACTTTTAAATAAATTGAACTAAATGACACCAACTGAAATATCCATAGAATTGCTAAAGGCATACTATCAAAGCAAGAATGAAGAAATCCCTGCTCAACATAGCCTTATCCTATCCGAAATATTCGAATCAAGCCTTCCCTTTCTTGAAAAGATTAAAGCACTTGATGGGGCCGTTGTGAAACTTCAAATACCCGATGACATTGGGGAATTGCTATTTGACCTTTTGCTTTTTCATTTTTTTAGCGAAGATAGCCAACGTTTAGATGAACATTTTTTCGAAAGCAAGGATTGGCAAAAAATTGAAGATACGATTATTGATAGAGGTACTGAATTGATGAATATTTTACTCTATCTACAGGAAGGTAGGGATGCTGGAATAAGTGTTTCATTAGACGATTACATAGACGAATATTTAATTGGCGAAGACGATTTTGACGCGGATGAACACGAAGTGTATGAAGCCATTATTAAAAATAGAGATGAAATTGTTACTGGCGATTTGCAAACCATGGTCGAAATAGCCAATTGCAATTTAGATAGCCCTTTAGAAAATCAATTATTGCCCATATTATTCTTTTTCGAAACAAAGGCTAAGTTGAATGTTAAGCAAGATTTAATTTTAAAATCGGGAAGTGACCCCTCTTTCCAATCCGCTTTTTTAGCGGCACTTTCATCCTTTTGATGCAATGGCTTTAAAAAAATTGTGCCAATAAATTTGTAATATTGAGCTTTGTAAATCCAATTTAATATATTTTAATCCTAAAGAACATTATCATGAAAGAATCTTTTTTTAAACGAACATTTTTTTGGTATGGAGTTTACTACGGCCTTGCTTCCATCCTATTTTTTGTGATAGAATATTTTGTTTTTCCGCAACTATTAAGCAATAAATTAGTATCGATACTCATTTCAATTGTGCCCTTGATTGCCTTTATGACCTTAGCAGGCCTTGCCGAAAAAAATAAGAATAATGGGTTTTTAAGCTATGGCAAAACCTTTGTAACCATGATTTCGACAGCCTGTATTGGCATTCTCATTTACACGTTTTTCTTCCATTTTTTCACCACGTATTACGCACCCGATTACATGGCCGATATATTTGAAAAAGAAATGCAAGAGGTTCGGACTAAACTTGAAGATCAAGGGAAAACAGATGAAGATATAGACAAAATAATGAAAATGAGCGAATCCATGTACAAAATGAAAGATAGCATTGCCATCAAATTAGTTGGTGTATTATTTTCGTGTTTTATGGCCGCCATATTAGCCTTACTAACATCATTGGTTATACGCAAAGAGCCCCCATTTAATTACGTTCATGAACCGATAAATCAAGATAACGAAACTTAATGAACCTATCGATTGTCATACCCCTATATAATGAAGAAGAGTCCTTGCCCGAATTGGTAGAATGGATTGACCGTGTATTAATTGAAAATAATTTAAGCTACGAAGTTTTACTAATAGACGATGGCAGCAATGATAAATCTTGGAAAGTTATTTTAGACTTAAATAAAAAATATTCAGGTGTAAAGGGCATTCGATTTCGAAGAAATTATGGCAAATCTGCTGGGTTAAATGTAGGTTTTAGCCACGCTCAAGGCGATGTGATTATCACAATGGATGCCGATTTGCAGGACAGTCCCGATGAAATACCCGGTTTATATTCAATGATAATTAACCAAGGCTACGACCTGGTATCGGGATGGAAACAAAAGCGTTTTGACCCTCTGACTAAAACCATTCCAACTAAATTATTTAATTGGGCCACCCGAAAAATGAGCCATCTTGAGCTACACGATTTCAACTGTGGATTGAAGGCCTATAGAAATATAGTCATCAAAAGCATAGAAGTATATGGCGAAATGCATCGATATATACCAGTCATTGCAAAAACAGCAGGATTTTCAAATATTGGAGAAAAAGTAGTTCAACATCGTGCCCGAAAATATGGGGTTACAAAATTTGGTTGGGAGCGATTTATTAATGGCTTACTCGATTTGGTGAGCATCTATTTTGTTGGGAAATTCGGAAAACGACCCATGCATTTTTTTGGATTAATTGGCACCATTTCCTTTGTATTTGGTTTTGGAATTGCTATTTATTTAGCCATTGCAAAATTTGGATTTGACGAATATAAAATGACCGAACGGCCTATCTTTTACTTTGGCTTGTTGGCCATGGTTATTGGGGTTCAACTTTTCTTAGCTGGTTTTTTAGGAGAGTTAATTTCACGAAACTCAAACGATAGAAATAATTATCAACTTGCAGAAAAAATCGGATGCTAATTCGACAGTTTTAATCATTGGTCCTGCTTGGCCATGGCGGGGTGGCCTTAGTACATATAACCAAATCCTTGCCTATGAATTTATCAAACAAGGATTTACTGTTTCCATTCTTACTTTTAAACTACAATACCCTAATTTTCTTTTTCCTGGCAAAACCCAATATTCGGCAGACCCTGCTCCTCAAGATTTGAATATTGATGTTAAAATAAATTCAATCAACCCATTTAATTGGATATCAACCGGATTAAAATACAGAAAACAAAAACCTGATTTAGTAATTGTTAGGTATTGGCTCCCTTTTATGGGGCCTTGTTTAGGAACGATTGCACGGATTATAAAAAGTAATCGCAAAAGCCGTATTGTAGCCATAACCGATAATATTGTTCCCCACGAAAAACGAATTGGCGATACAATATTTACAAAATATTTTTTATACTCTTGCCATGGGTTTGTAGCTATGAGCCATAGTGTTTTGGCCGATTTGAATAGATTTATTAAAAACAAACCAGCTTTATACAATCCTCATCCCATCTACAACAGTTTCAATCCGGGCATTTCAAAAACTAAGGCTTGTGTACTTTTAAAAATAGATCCTCAAGCAAATTATTTGTTATTTTTTGGGTTTATACGGGCCTACAAAGGATTGGATTTGTTATTTGAAGCTTTTGCTAAAACCAATAGACATGAGCTGAATCTAAAACTTATAGTAGCCGGCGAATTTTACGAAAATGAAAAGCCGTATATGGCGCTGGCAAAAAAGTTAAACATTGAAAGTGACATTCTCTTTTACAAAGATTTTATTCCCGATTCGGAAGTTCATTTGTACTTTTCGGCAGCCGATGTCACGGTTCAACCCTACAAAGATGCTACGCAAAGTGGGGTTACACAGGTGGCTTATTTTTATAACAAACCCATGATTGTAACCAATATTGGCGGACTTCCTGAACTGGTTCCAAATAATCAGGCTGGGTTTGTTGTAGATAAAAACCCAGATGAAATTGCTAAAGCCATCAATAGATTTTATGATGAAAATTGGGAAGATAAAATGAGCAATTTTATTCAAGAAGAGAAAGAAAAATACAGCTGGGATAAAATGATTGCTAGTTTATGGAAGGCAAGTCTGAATCACTGATTTATATAATTGTCTGAATCGCTGATTAAACAAATTTATGGATTACTCAGATTAAATATATATTTACAATTAAAATCAGTGAAATCAAATAATCATCTGAATCGCTGATTAAACAGATTTATGGATTACTCAGATTAAATATATATTTACAATTAAAATCAGTGAAATCAAATAATCAAACTAATCAGTGATTCAGACAACATCAGCGATTCTGACAAATGGAATATAAATATTCTGATATTACTGAAAAAATTATAGGGGCTTCCTTTGAAGTACATAAATTTTTAGGGAACGGTTTTCAAGAAGTAATTTACCAAAGAGCATTAGCTTACGAATTTATTATGGCTGGTCTAGAATTTCAAAGAGAAATTGAGCAAGAAATTTTTTATAAAGACCTAGATGAACCAATCGGAACAAGAAGAGCCGATTTTGTAGTGGAGCATAAAGTGTTGGTTGAAATAAAGGCCATTATCCAGTTGGAAGATGTTCATATTGCTCAAATATTAAATTATCTAAGGGCGTATAAACTTGAAGTCGGTTTGTTAATTAATTTTGGAAGTAAGAGTCTGACATTTAAACGGCTTGTCCTTTCAGCAAAATCAGATAATCATAATCTGAATCGCTGATTAAACAGATTTATGGATTCTTCAGATTATTTACCTATTTTTCAAGGGTTCAGTGGAATCAAATAATCATATAAATCCGCGATTCAGACAATGGTAGGCAGCAGTAAAATAAATTTTATACCACTCGGATTAAAAGGCTATAAAGAAGTTTGGGATATGCAGAAAAGTTTATTTAATAAACTACTCGATGCCAAATTAAAAGGTGATACAAACCATGAGAATTATTTACTAACTTGTGAACATAACCCTGTTTTAACCCTTGGAAAATCAGGAAAGGAAAGCAATATACAGGTTAAGGAATTTCCTGGAGTAGAATATATAAAAATAGACCGCGGAGGTGATGTTACTTATCATGGGCCAGGTCAGTTGGTGGTATACCCAATCCTCGATTTGGAACAATTTGGGTTGAGTTTGCGCGAATACATCTATATTTTAGAGCAAGCCGTGATTGATACTTTAAATTTTTATGAAATAATCGCAGGACGTATAAAAGAATTTACAGGTGTTTGGATTAATTATGATAAAGATAAACCTAAGAAAATTGCTGCCATTGGTGTAAAGTCAAGTCGCCACGTCACCATGCATGGTCTGGCATTTAACATTAAACCAGACTTAAAATATTTTGACTTAATAATTCCTTGTGGTATAGTGGGTAAAGAGGTGACGAGTATGGAAAAAGAATTAGGGAGGATGGTTGATTTTGAGGAAGTGAGTAAAAAATTTATTGAAAATTTCTTAAACCTAATTTAATAAATAAACTTCCGAAGAAGGGTTTTTATTAATTTGGCAACCTGCACCTAGGTTTTACCCAAGTATCATCAGCCCGATGGGGCTTTATATCTATGTTAGAGAAGAGAACATCCGTAAATTTTCTACCAATCCTGACTTGTTTTTGAATCTAATATTACGAATATCTTTAAAACAAAAAAACCCTTCCGAAGAAGGGTTTTCATTAATTTGGCAACGACCTACTTTCCCAGGTTTTACCCAAGTATCATCGGCTCGAGGGGGCTTAACTTCTCTGTTCGAAAAGGGAAGAGGTGAACACCCCTGATATAGTCACCATAAAATCTTTAAAGTTCTTATAATCTTATCACGCCATAAGCGGATAGAAAAAAATTGACAAAAATTGGAAGTAAATAAAAAAAATGTAAAGTCTTCAGGTAATTAGTACTACTCGGCTATGCTGTCACCAGCTTTACACCTATAGCCTATCAACGTCATAATCTCTGACGACCTTCAATGAAAACTCATCTTGAGGCTAGTTTCGCGCTTAGATGCTTTCAGCGCTTATCTAATCCATACTTAGCTACTCTGCGGTGCAGTTGGCACT
>CAMDXE010000111.1 GCA_945878925.1 Chitinophaga pinensis | reverse complement strand
TTACTATCATTAGTCGGTTGGTCAATGCTTAAAGAATTGGCATCTGATTTTTTGGAGAGTGTAATACAAAGCCAGAAAAAGCCTATTGACCCCGCAATAAGTGAAGCAATTAGAATTGCAATTTTTGAATTGTTTACGATGTCTGCATTTTCAAACGCAAGAAGTGTAATGAAGATTGACATTGTAAAACCGATACCGCCTAAAAAACCTGCACCAATTATATTTTTCCATTTCAAGTCTGTCGGCAATGCACAAAGTCCTAAACCAACACCGATAAATGAAAAGAGCCAAATGCCTAAAGGTTTTCCGATTGCAAGTCCTGCAATAATTCCTAAACTGTTTGTTTGTCCTAAACCACTTTGCCAACTGTCGCCAACCGCAATGCAAGTATTGGCGACTGCAAACAATGGAAGAATAAAAAAAGCAACTGGTTTGTGTAAGAAATGTTGAAGAATATACGAAGGTGATTTTTCTCCACCGTTGCCAAAAGGAATTGCAAATGCTAACAAAACGCCTGTTATTGTAGCGTGAACACCTGAATGCAACATAAAATACCACATTACTATACCGCCAATTAAATAAGGAATTAAGTTGTGAACTTTCAGTCGGTTTAGGATGAGTAGAAAACCGAAAACGCCTAATGCAATAAATAAATTAACAAATGCAATTGAGGTCGTATAGAAAATTGCAATAACTATGATTGCTCCCAAGTCGTCCATTACTGCCAAAGCTGTCAAGAATATTTTTAGAGAGGTCGGAACACGATTGCCTAAAAGAGATAAAATGCCGATAGCAAAAGCAATGTCTGTCGCCATTGGAATACCTGCACCTGCTTGAGTGTCTGACCCAAAGTTGAGCAATAAAAATAGTCCTGCGGGAACAAGCATACCGCCCAATGCACCAAAGATTGGTAATGAAGCATTTTTAAGGTCGGAAAGTTCTCCGTGATAAATTTCTCGTTCTAACTCCAAACCAATAAGTAGAAAAAAAATGGTCATTAGTCCATCATTTATCCAATGAACGATACTGTGTCCGCCCAAGTCAATATGCCAAAAATGAATATAGTCTGTCTGCCAGGCAGAATTTGCAAGTCCAAGTGAAAGAACCGTCACGAAAACTAAAATTAATCCGCCTGCTTTTTCGCTGTGAAAAAAATCGCTGAAAAGTCTTGTTAATTTCATTCTATTGTCTGTCGGTGTCGGGTCTGTTATGCTTGCCTATAACTTGTTTATACCCGATATAAAATTTCGGTAAGCCTTACAATTATAGAGAGATAACCGAAGTTTTATATCGCTTTTCAAAGCTATCCTTTTTTTATAATAAATCAAACGGAGACGTGATTTTTTGCAATTCCTTATTGCTTACATGAGTATAAATCTCTGTGGTTTTGCTACTGCTGTGCCCAAGTAATTCTTGTATATATCGTATATCAGTTCCATTCTCGAGCAGATGAGTTGCAAAACTATGGCGCAACCAATGAAGCGTAACAGGTTTTGTTATTTTTGCCTTTTCAAGACTTTGTTTCAATACCAATTGCAAACTCCTTTCATCATACTTTTCTCCGGCATTTCTTCCCTCAAACAAATATGTTTTTGGTTTAAACAATACAAAATATTGTCTCAATAAATTGAGTATTTTTATACTTAGTGGTGTTATTCTATCTTTTCTTCCTTTTGCCTGTTTAATAATAACTAATCCTCTTTTTGAATCTATATGTTCGGGTTTTAAATTTAATAACTCACTGCACCTAAGCCCACAAGAATAAATCAAACTTAACATAGCTTTATGTTTAATATTACTATGAGCTTCCAATATTGCTTTTACTTCTTCCTTGCTCAATACATTGGGCAGTCGTTTTTCTCGTTTGGGTCTATGAATCAATTCTACCACTAATTTTCTGTTTTCTATCTGTAAAAAAAATAACTTAATGGCATTAACCACTTGGTTTTGGTATGAGGATGAAAGATTATTTTTTAAAATGTATTCGGTATTGAACTCAATAATATCCTGATTGCATATTTCTTCCAAGCGTTTGGGAAAATGATACTTTAAAAAAGTGGTTAAGGCAGCCGTATAGGTTTCAATTGTATTGTTGCTGTATCGCCTCGATTTCATCCAATTTATAAAGCGGTCCAGCTTTAGCTGCGCTTCCATCTTCATCCATTGGTTAATTAGGAAGGCAGTTTCCTTTGCTTTGAGTTGTGCCTGTAATTCAACAACATCAAGGTGGCATATAGAACCTAGTAGATTGTTTATTTCAAACAAAATTTCTTTGCTATACGGAACATACCACGTCTTTAACGTTTGGCTCCATTTTGAGGATTTAATACATTTTATTGCATAAGTAAGCTTCGCATCCACAGGGCTTTTAATTAGAATAACCGACTGCTGGCGATGATGGGTAAGGATTAACTTAACCGTGTGCATTGTACAAATTTAATTATTTTACACCTTCCAAATATGGGTTTAATTAGAAAAAAATAAAGGTAAAATATAATCTCTCCTCATTAAAAGCTATTTTATGAATATTAGATTAAAGGAGGGTAGTGAAAAAATATTTAAAGGCCATGTCCATGTTATAAACTAGATAGACACTATCCCCTTCAAGTGTGTAAGCTATATCGAATTGAACATACAAAATCAGGATGACCCTGCCTGTCTCTCATTCAATATTATGGTTTTAAACCTTCCCTCCCCTTAAATAGAATTTGGTTATTTAGTTCTTAAATCCCTGATATTAAATTGAACACTTTTTCGCTCATTAAACTCTTCTTCGTGAATTGAAAACACAGCCTCAAAGGGTTCATTATTTTTAATGCTATCATATTTCGCTCCATTTTTGAAGGATACCCCTTTTATAGGCGTTTCAAAATTTGGGTTTCGAATGTTTAGGCTTAAATGAATATTACCAGCACCCATTTGCTTGGCGAAGCCCGTATCTTTTAAGGTTTCGGAATAAAAGAGGGGCGTCATATTGCCGGGGCCAAAGGGTTCGAATTGATTTAAAAGGTTTATTAAACTTGGTGTAATTTCTTGGGGCTCAATTTTTACATTATAATTAAGCACAGGTTGTAACATTTCGCGGGTGAGGCATCTGCCAGCTATGCCGTCAAACTTTTTTATAAACAATTCGTAATTTTCGGGCAATAAACTAAGGCCTGCCGCATGCGTATGTCCTCCAAATTGCAATAACAATTCCTGGCATTCGATTAAGGCTTCGTGTATATCAAATCCTTTGATGGAACGCGCCGAGCCGCTTATTTTTCCATCCGAAAATCCAAGTACCAAAGTAGGTCTGTAGTGCTGTTCGATAAGCCGTGAAGCCACAATTCCTATAACGCCTTTATGCCAATCGGGGTGATAAACGATATTGGTAAATTTTGTGGGATGCTCGGCATCGTTGGCAATCATTTCTAAGGCTTGTGCGGTTATCGTTTCGTCAATTCCCTTGCGCTCTGTATTGGTTGCATTTAATACGTCGGCATAATCGAAGGCTTGCGCTTCGTTATCGACAATAAGTAATTTTACAGCCGTTTTGGCGTCGTACAATCGGCCCACGGCATTGATACGCGGACCAATATAAAAGACCACATCAGAGGTTGTAATTTGTTTTTTATGAAGGCAACTTTCTTTTAATACCTTTAAGCCTAAGGAGGGGGAATGGTTTAATTTTTCTAATCCAAATTTTACAAGCACTCTATTTTCGCCTACAATAGGCACTATATCGCAACAGGTGCTCACCGCCACCAAATCCAAATAGTTTAGATACTGGCTTTGGTCCAATTTTTTATGAATACACAGGGCTTGAACTAATTTAAAGCCCACCCCGCATCCCGATAATTCTTTAAATGGATAGGTTTCGTTGGGCACCTTGGCATCCAAAATGGCTAAAGCACTTGGCAATACGTCGCCCGGAAGGTGATGGTCGCAAAGAATGCAATCTATGCCTTTTGTATTGGCATAATTTACTAAATCGACCGATCGTATTCCGCAATCTAAACTAATTAGCAAGGCAAATTTATGATCGGAGGCGTAATCGATACCTGCTTTCGAAATACCATAACCCTCCTTGTATCGGTCGGGAATATAGTAATCTACATTTTTGCTAAGGGTGCTTAAAAATGAATATACAAGCGCAACCGAGGTAGTGCCATCTACATCATAATCGCCATAAACCATAATTTTTTGATGGCCATCCAATGCTTTTTCAATTCTCGTAACGGCCTTGAGCATATCCTTAAACAGGAAAGGATCGTGAAGTTGGTGTAAACTTGGGCGAAAGAATTCTTTGGCCGACTCATAATCTTCGATGCCTCTTTGGCAAAGCAAGGTGGCCACTATCCGGTTGACCTTTATTTGGCCTTGTAGTTTGACAATAGCCTTTTCGGGTGGCTGTTTGGTAAGGGTCCAGTTATAAGCAGTCATTTTATTTATCAGCTCTAATTATTTAACAATACCTTAACATTGAAAAGATAATTCAGTAATACATTTGCACAAAATTAATCTTCAACGTAAACAATGAGCAATTTATTAAGTTTTTTTATCCCAAAAGAAAGAAAATTCTTTTCCATGTTTGAAAAAGCATCTGTCAATCTGGTTGACATTTCTAAATTATTAGTCGAAATGGTGAAAACTTCATCCGATGAAGAGCGAAAACAACTAAGAAACGAAATTGAAAATTTAGAACATGTGGGCGATACAATTACTCACGACATCTTAAACCAATTAAGTTTAAGTTTTATAACTCCGTTTGATCGCGAAGATATTCATCAATTGGCAGTTGTGCTCGACGATATTGCTGATTATATTAATGGCGTATCGAGCCGAATAATAATTTATAAAATTGAAGCTAAAGATATAACTCCAGAGGTTGTTAAGTTGGCCGAGCTTATATTGCGATGTACCGAAGAGCTGCATATTGCCGTGGTGGAATTGCGTGATTTGAAAAACGTTGAAAAAATTAACGAGGCTTATGTGCGCATAAATAGCATAGAAAACCATGCCGACGATATTTTTGATATGGCTGTAGGTAAATTGTTTGATGACGAAAAAGATCCTATTAAACTTATAAAAATGAAGGAACTTTATGCCACCTTAGAAACGGCAACGGATAAGGCCGAGGACGCAGCCGATATTATTAAGTCTATACAAGTCAAAAATGCATAATTTGTATTAATCGATTTTTATGGAACTTTTAATTGTAGTTATTGCCCTTGCCTTAATTTTTGATTTTATAAATGGATTTCACGATGCGGCCAATTCAATTGCCACCGTAGTGTCCACCAAAGTATTATCACCACTTCAAGCCGTATTGTGGGCGGCGTTTTTCAATTTTGTGGCTTTTTTGATTTTCAAAGATCATGCGGTAGCCAATACGATTGGAAAAACCGTATATGCCGATTTTATTACCCTTCCCGTAATATTAAGTGGGTTGTTGGCCGCCATATTTTGGAACTTAATTACTTGGTGGTACGGTATTCCATCCTCGTCATCGCATACCCTCATTGGTGGATTTGCAGGAGCAGCTATTTGCCATGCTTTTCTTAGCAATGGCATCATGCCAATTGGCGAAATCATAGATAGCGGTAAAATTGGAAAAACGGCCCTCTTTATATTTTTGGCACCCATTGTAGGGATGATTATTTCCATACTTTTCACTTTAATTTTTATCCAACACCGCACCTGGCTCAAAGTTAGCATTTTATGCAGTTTGGCCGGATTGTTATTTTATGTATTTATTGGGTTTCAGGAAAACAAACTGGACGAAAACATGAAAAAGTTTTTTAAGGTAGATAAGTACACCTATGAAGTAAACATAAAACACGATACTACTAAGCTTGAAAAACTTGAAAAGGCCAAAGAGAGTGCAAAAGCATGTACCCCTTATTTAACCTACTACGAAAAAGAAGGTGCGGGCAAAGTGGCTGACGAAATCGTTAAAAATGTAAACCTTAAAGATATAACCTTAAGCAAGGTGGGCGATGGTTTAAATAAGTTTTTTAAACTTGAGATATTAAAAAATAAATCTAAAAAAGACAGTTCCTTCAAAAAAGAATACCAAGAGATGAAGGCAGTGGTAGAGAGCTTAAAACCCATTGCCAAAACCTATTACGGGCGTGATATTGACAGCATGGTAATGGCCATGAATGCGGCTTATCCCATAGGCCACGATAAGGGAGGAGCATTCAAAAAGGCTGTAAATATTGACATTAAAAAAGAACTTACTAAGGAAATTGAAAAAGCCGACAATAAAATACTGCGTTGGGCATTGGTTGGGGCCTTGTTGATTTTTGCCCTCACGTTTATTTACACCGAAAAAATAAAAGAGCCTACGGCGCATCGTACATCTTCATCGTTCAAAAAACTGCAATTGCTGTCGTCGGCAGCCTTTAGTATAGGTCATGGGGGCAATGATGCTCAAAAAGTTATGGGAATTATTGCAGCCGCCTTAATTGCCAATGGCAATATTGTGGATATTAAATCGATGCCCGATTGGGTTCCGTTAAGCTGTTATTTTGCGATTAGCTTGGGAACCTTAAGCGGCGGATGGAAAATAGTAAAAACAATGGGAAGTAAAATTACAAAAGTTACCCCTATCGAAGGCGTATGTGCCGAAACGGCCGGAGCTAGCACCTTGTTTATTACCGAACAAATGGGCATACCTGTAAGTACCACCCATACCATCACCGGCTCGATAGTTGGGGTTGGTTTGGTAAAAGGTATTTCTTCGGTAAAATGGGGTGTAACCATAAGTTTGCTCTGGGCTTGGATTCTTACTATTCCTGTATCGGCGTTGCTTGCAGCCTTGGTTTATTTTATAATTCATCTTTTTAGTTAATACCAATCCTATTTTGCTTTTGGCTAAACGACACTAATCTTCTTATTATGTAATTGAAATGAAGAGGGCCTTACTTTATCTGTTTTCCATGGCTCTCTTATTCGGGATTTTATTAACCTGTATTGGTATTGCTTTTATTTGGCTATGGCTTGGCCGGCAACAAATAGAGTTTGAGTTGCGAGGTTTCGAAATCGGTATTTTGTTTGCCTGTATAACAGTTCTTGTATTTATGTTTATGGTTTTTATTTTTTTAAAACCTTTAAATGAGATCAAAAAATTGCTTTCAGAAAACCCTTTTAGCGATATCTATAACAGCGCATCCACATCCTTTAATCCATTTTCTAATATTCGAAAAATTGTAAAAAAGCACAACGATAAAAGCAATGTCGAATTAGAAAAAATGAACAGTCTTGAACAATATAGGAGTGACTATATTGGAAATATTTCACATGAATTAAAAACGCCCATATTTAACATTCAGGGCTACATTGCTTCGCTGCTAGAAGGGGGATTAGAGGACAAAAATGTGAATCGGATTTTTTTAGAAAAAGCCGATAAAAATGTGGATAGGATGATAAACATTGTCATGGATTTGCAAACCATCAGTCGATTTGAGGCCAATGAATTAGAATTGCAAAACGAACAATTTGGGATCCACCAACTCATCGAGGAGGTTATTGAATCGGAAAAAGAAACCGCCCAAAAAAGCCAAGTTAGTTTTGAACTGTATGGAGGCCACGACGTAATGGTTGAGGCCGATAAATTTAGAATTAGGCAGGTGCTCACCAACCTCTTGGTCAACTCAATTAAATACAGCAAACCCTCAGGCGGAAAAACGAGTATTCGGGTTTATGAACTTGAAAATAGCGTTAAAGTAGAGCTTGCCGACAATGGCATAGGAATGGACGAAAAACATTTATCGCGCATATTTGAGCGGTTTTATAGAGTAGATTCATCACGAAGTCGCGAAAAAGGAGGCTCGGGTTTAGGCTTGGCCATTGTAAAACATATCATCGAAGCGCATGGCCAAACGATTGAAGTAATGAGTACTGCTGGCGTGGGAACGGTCTTTA
>CAMDXE010000110.1 GCA_945878925.1 Chitinophaga pinensis | reverse complement strand
TGGGGTTTTCGAAAAACAAGGCTCGATGATGAATCAACAAGCGGACAAAAGCATCTATATCCCCATATTTTATATGCGAAATTTTTCAAGGATAACAAGCGGTGACGCCGGAAGTAAAATAATTGTTAGAGGGTTCGAAAATCGACCGACGGAAGAATTAGAAGCCGAGGTAACGCGAATTATGCGTGGGATTAGAATGCTTAAACCTACCGAAAAAAATAATTTTGCGCTCAACAAAATGACCTTATTCAGCAGTCAGCTGGACAATACCTTTAGCACCCTCGATAGTGTGGCATGGATACTTGGGCTATTTTCTTTAATCGTTGGTATGTTTGGCATAGCCAATATTATGTTTGTTTGTGTAAAAGAACGCACACCCATTATTGGGGTTCAAAAAGCATTGGGTGCAAAAAAGAGTTTTATCTTGGTGCAATTTCTTTACGAATCGGTAGTGCTGTGTTTGGTTGGGGGGCTTGCAGGCTTATTTTTGGTTTGGATTACAAGCTTGGGCGTTTCTAATGGCCTTGATTTCCCGGTTCAATTCAGGATGAATAACTTTATAACGGGCATAGTACTTTCTATGATCACAGGTATTTTAGCAGGAATAATCCCTGCCATTCGCGCCTCAAAATTAGATCCAGTTGAGGCCATACGCAGTTAATAAAAAAGCTGATATTATATAAAATATCAGCCTAATCGTTAAAAATTACTTTTTATTGAGGATAGCCTTTCGCAATCCAGCATTCAATAATATCGATATTGCGCTGCGACAATTTAGGCGCACCTTGTGGCATATTTTTATCGGTAGTCAATTGATGGTTGATTGACTTTTTCATTTCCTTGGTTTGGCAAGCTTCCATCGATTTGGTATAGGTGCGCAAATCTACATTGCCCGCCCCTTGCGAATGGCATCCAGGTATATTACAATTGGCGCCAAAAATAGGCTTTACCATGAGGGTATAAGTAACCGAATCGCATAAGGTTTTAGGCACCGGCGGATCGCTTGGCCCAACCCCATCTTTACATGACCAAAATGCAAACGAAGCCAAAATAACGGAGAGTACTATTTTTTTCATAATAAATTAATAAGGTGACAAACATACTTCTTTAATCGAATAATGCAACCATAATTGCATTAAACACGTTTCCATGACTTTAGGTTTCCGATAAAACCGTAATGATTAAGCTATTTAATAAGTTTATACGTTGATTGACCTTCGGTAAAAGTTTCATAAACTTTCATGGTATTCAATTCGTTTAAAGTTGCCTTATACGGGTTTTTGTCTAAGACAATAAAATCGGCGAATTTGCCAACTTCTAAAGTTCCTGTTTGTGTTTCCCAAAAATTACCCATTGCCGCCCACAAACTCATACCGGCAAAGGTTTCGGTTGAACTTAAAACTTCATTTTTATTAAAACCTTCGCTTGGCCATCCTTGAGCATCTTGCCTAAAACGCGCGGCCCTTATAGTGTTGAATGGCGACACATACTCTACCGGAAAATCGGTACCTAATGGCATAAAGGCCGAATTGGCTAACAACGATTTATAGCTATATGCGCCTACCATTCGGGTTTTACATAGCCTATTTTCGGCCCAGCCCATATCGCTCGTAGCATGGGTGGGTTGAACCGATGGAATAATAGAATAGGTGCTAAAATAATGCCAATCGGAAGTGTCCACTACTTGGGCGTGTTCAATTCGCCAACGCCTATCATTTGTGGTTGTTTTCAAAAATTTTGCATAGGCTCTAAGCACCATTGCATTGGCCGAATCGCCAATGGCATGGGTGCAAGCCTGCAATCCACGGTTATAACAAATAGTTAACAAACTATCCAGTTTAACAGGGTCAATTAATTGCAAACCATGATTGGTTTTATCATCGCAATAAGGTTTTTTAAGCAAGGCTCCCCTAGAACCCAAGGCTCCATCGGAATAAATTTTAACGCTTTGCCACTTCACATTTTTGTTCATAAAAGGGCCAAATGCATCTAAATATTTCCAGGTTTCTTTATCAGGATTAGCCATAAGGTAAAACCGCATTTTTAATACATCGGCACTGCATAAGCTATCAATTAATAAAATATCCCGAATTGACAATCCTGCATCGGTAACTTGTGTTAAGCCATATTTTAAGCATTCGGTTTGCGCAGCCATCAGCCATTTTATCTTTTGTTCAGTATCTGGTTTTGGTATTTTATTTTCTACCAATTGGGTGGCATTATCTATCAATACACCTGTTAGTTTTTCGTTTCGTTTTATTATTTTTCCACCTTCAATATAGGAGTAAGGAGTAATTCCGGAAAATTTCAAAGCTTTGGAGTTGGCAATCACAGCATGGCCATCTACGCGGCTCAGCACTATATATTTATCAGGAAATAAACTATCCAATAAGCTATTGTTTGGAAATTCTTTATGAGCCCAATTATTTTGATCCCAACCACGGCCTTGTATCCATGTTAGTTCGGGGTGTGTGTTTATAAACTCTGCTACACGATGCACCGTTTCCTCCCAACTTTTACATCCCCAAAGGCTCACCTCATCCATAGCTTTTCCCAATCCTAAAAAATGGCAATGCGCATCGATAAACCCTGGCAAAATTGTTTTTTTCTGCATATCCATCACGGTATTCGATGCATAATATTTCTTCCAGGAATGGTTATTAAACATCGCTATTATTTTGCCATGATGAATAACCATGGCAGAGTATTCGGGGGTAAAAGGTCCCGAAATAATATTGGCATTATAAACGATTAAATCTACAGATTTTAGGGATGTATCTGAATTTTGACCGAAACAAAAATTAGTAAAAAGTAATAATACGCTAAGCAATTTCATGGCTACAAAAGTATAATTTTAATTAACGCTCCGAGAATTAGTGAGATTTCAATTATCTTGCACTCATTAATCACCTATTTATGAACAGTAAAACCTTAAAATATCTCAGTTATTTCGCAGTTGTTCCCGGATTAATACTTATGCCTTTTTTAAAATTAAAGTTCTTGATTGTGATTCCATTTATAGCGATTTCCTACTTTCTAAAGAAAATGGCTTTAAAAAAAGCAAACACTGAAAATAAATCTTCAGAATATATAGAGGCCATTAAAAATGAAATTGACAATGCTAAATGGGCTGTGATTGTTACGTTAGGAATTGCCGTTGTTGATGCAATCTATTGGTATTCTTAGGTAATGTAATTTAAAACTCAACGAGTCCTCGTTTGCAACGAGGATTTACAAGACAAGCGTTTGCAATACCTATATAAAACAACTAAATTCAAATGTCATTTTGCGTTATAAACGCACATTTCTGTTATCCTCGTTGCAAACGAGGACAAGCTAAGGGGATGTATCTGAATTTTGACCGAAACAAAAAGTGGTGAAGAGTAATTAGACACTAAGCAATTTCATGGCTACAAAAGTATAATTTTAATTAACGATCCGAGAATTTATAAAACGATCAAAGTTTCGAAAATCAATATTATTTTTTACCTTTGAAATGACATGAGCAAGCAAATAACATTAACCATTAAAGACCATAAATATCCATTTTTTATGGAATTGGTTAAAAATTTAGATTTTGTAAAAATTGAAGAATCTATAGAGCTGGATGCAAAAAAAGAAAAATTACTTACGCATACTGATGTTATTTTCGGAACCGGGAAACCCGCTACTAATACTCAATTAAAAAAATACTTATCCGATTCGGATTCCGAAGAAACCAAAGACTTGAGAATGGTTTGTGAAGATGTGATTGCTTATCTTGATAAGGACAAAAAGTGAAAATTGTTTTAAAACGGCAACCCCAAATTACATTAGCCGCCATTGCAAGCTTTACGGAATCAAAAAACACCAAAGGTAGTGGCAAGCGTTTTATTTTAAGATTTGTAAAGTTTATCGAAAAGCATGCCTTGGGAAATGTTATATATTCCCTTTGCAAACATCCTGTTTTAGCTGATTTAAATTATTGTTGTATATTTTACAATAAATGGGTAATTGCATTTACCATTGAAAATAATATCACGACAATTCATACAATTATTCATGGCTCGGTTTTGAAATAGCAAAAAATGCAAGTGGCATGAAAGACAAGTTGTTGTAAGCTTCCCCAAAAATAGTACAATTTAAAAGTAGATAAAAAGTCCATATTCATTCGGTATAATATTAATTTAACTTTACACATTTAGTAGTTTTACCAGCAGAAATTTCGCAAAACATGGTATCATTTTCGACACTTGCAACCGTAGAATCCACTTCAAAAAGGATCGCGTTTTTTTTAAGCTTTATATTACCTACTCCCCCCACTAGTCCTCGTTTGCAACGAGGATTTTCGAGACAAGCGTTTGCAATACCTATATAAAACAACTTAATTCAAATGTCATTTTGCGTTATAAACGCACATTTCTGTTATCCTCGTTGCAAACGAGGGTAAGCTAAAATAATCCAAAGTGAAAAAATTTAGAAAATTAATTATCTTTGTTTTGAAAAGTAAAACGTTTTATAACATTTAGAATGTTACATATTTATAAAGGCACATATGAAAACGGACAGGTTATTTTGGATGAAAAACCTGATATAAAGAGTAAATCAAAAGTGATTGTTACTTTTTTGGAAGGCACTAATCTTGAAAAAGAAGAAAGCATCGGAAAAAGAATTTTGGGGGGTTTTGCAGGCAATATTAAAGTGCCGAATGATTTTGATGAGCCTATTGAAGATTTAAAAGATTATATGCATTAACATGCTTTTCCTGATTGACACCCATGTATTCCTTTGGGCTTTAAACGAACCTGAAAAACTTTCAAACCTTCACCGTCAAATTATTGAAAACAAAAACAACACAATCGTTGTCAGTTATTTCAGTTACATTGAAATTGCCATAAAACAAAAATTAGGAAAACTTGACCAATTTGATTTAAACGCAATAAGTGAATATGCCGAAAAGAAGGAATTCCTCAATCTTAACATTTCCCTTTCGCACATAAAACAATATGAAAATCTCCCTTTAATGCCAGAGCACAGAGATCCTTTCGACCGTTTCATTATTTCTACCGCCTTTGTTGAAAACATGAAACTGATTACTGTTGATAGTAAGTTTCAGCTTTATAAAGATTTAGTTAAGATTATTTAATCAATTATATTTTTGTTCACTATCTACGACAAATCTTAACTAGCCCTAGTTTGCAACGAGGAGATTGGAGACTGGCCTCTGCAACAACAATATAAAACAACTAAATTCAAATGTCATTTTGCGTTTTAAACGCACATTTCTATTATCCTCTTTGCAAACGAGGACAAGCTAAGTTAAATGCTCAATAAATATTTATAATTATTCTATAAGGCTAAAAGCGATCAGCTTCGATTGTTTTTTTTGTGGCATAAATATATAATCATGTAATGTTTATTAAATATTACTTAGTTTTGAAATACTTATTAACCAAGGCCATGAGATCACTATATCTAGTGTCACTATTCTCTGTTCTTACTTTCGGACTTATAAGCTGTGCTATTCCATATTACGGCCCTAATTATAAGTACATTTATTCGCTCGTAGAATCTAGTAAACCAGTTGATATAGGTTCAACAGGCGCTATGCATTTTGAGGATAATACAATTAGCATTGATTTTTCAGTAGGCAGAAAACAAATTCTATTTGTGCTAAAAAACAAAAGCCCAAATACAATAAAAATCAATTGGGATGAAACCCTTTTAATTAAATTGGGTAAAACGGAAAAGGTGATGCATGCAGGAGTTAAATATATTGATAGAAATAACGCCCAACCAATGAGTATAATTCCAAGTGGAACATCGCATAATGATAATTTTATTCCAACAGAGAATATTTATTTGCGCGAGGGTTTATATAGCCAGTATATTTCTTATCCTAGCGAATGGCAAGAAAAAGATTTATTTCCATCCAATTACTTAAATAAACCTGAAATAAAGGAATTAATATTAGCTCAAGATGGCAATTTATTCAGAGTGTATATGCCAATAGTAGTCAATGGTGTGCAACAAGAGTATAATTTTAATTTTAAAATTCAATATATAGCCCTTGATGTAAAACCTAAGCCTAATTAGGTTTATTAAGTTTTACACCTTAACTAGTCCTCGTTTGCAACGAGGATTTTCGAGACAGGCGTTTGCAACGCCTATATAAAATAACTAAATTCAAATGTCATTTTGCGTTTTAAACGCACATTTCTATTATCCTCGTTGCAAACGAGGACAAGCTAAGGGGCCAAATTGAAAGTCACTTGCAAGATGCAAGCAGCATTAGGCCATCTCTTAAACCTGTTGTTATAGGCGGTCAATTGTCATTATAGGTCGACACTCAGTTTTAGATTCCCACCCAAACCTTCGCGTATAATTCTCATTAATGTTGAAAGTCTAATGTCGCTTGCATTGTTTTCAATTCTTGAAATGTAGGTCTTTGTTGTTCCACATTTTTCTGCCAACTCACCCTGGGTCATGCCCCTCTCTTTTCGCAACTCCTGAAGCATTACCCCAAGTTTGAAAGTTTCAAATCCTTGTTCATAATTTTCCCTACATTGAGTACCAGGCTTGCCATACTCTGCGTCCAAGTGGTCGGCAAATGAAGTTAAATTGTTATTTGTATTTTTCATCGAAGTATTGTTGTTTAAGTTTTTCTGCCAATTCTAATTCACTCTTAGGAGTTTTTTGAGTTTTCTTTTGAAATCCGTTCACCAATACTACCAAGTGTCCTTTATCAAAAAAACTAAAGACTCTGTAGATATCGGAACCAACCTCAACCCTTATCTCAAAAATACCGGTCGAGCTTGTAATATGTTTGAAATATTTCTCAGGGATCCTATCTATTAAAGCAATAAGCTGTAAGGTCCAGTTGAATTTTCTCCTAACTTCTGGCTTTAAAGTTTTATAGAAATCGAGATAAAATTCCTTGTAGTAGAAAATATCTCTGATAAATTTCTCATTCATTTACGCTAGCAAAGTTAGCCAATTAGATAACTATTTCCAATGATTTAAAAAAAATGCCAACATAAAAGGTAGAGATGTTTGCAACGCCTAAAAATATTGCTATGCTTTTCAAAAGCCCATTTCAATTATCATTGCAAACGAGGATGGTTTTGGAGTCTTTCGGCCAGAGGCCAGATTTAATGTCACTTGCAAGATGCAAGCGACTGCATTTAGGTTGAAAGGTTAAAAAGCACGTCACCGTATTAAAAAAAATGGTCTAATTTCGCAGCACCCACCAATGCAATTTATTCATCCAGGCTTTTTATTTGGTTTAATCGCTATTGGCATTCCAATTCTTATTCATCTTTTTAATTTTAGGCGATTCAAAAAAATTGTTTTCACCAATGTTAAATTTTTAAGGGAAGTAAAACACGAATCGCAAAAACAGCGGAATCTAAAACATTTATTAGTATTGGCTGCCCGTATTTTAACTATTGCAGCGCTGGCATTTGCCTTTGCTCAACCTTTTATACCTGAAGGCCCCAAGAAAACAAATACCGGTCAAAAATCCATCAGCATCTACATCGACAATTCGTTTAGCATGAATGCCATTTCCGAAAAAGGTCCACTATTGGAAACGGCCAAAGCCAAGGCACGCGAAATTGTTTCGGCTTATGCCGCAAGCGACCAATTCCAATTGCTTACCAATGTATTTACGGGAGCCAATGATCGCTTTTATACCAAGGAAGAATTTATTCAAAAATTAGACGACATTGCCATAGCTCCAGCAACTAAAACCCTATCCGAAATTATTCAAAAACAGAATAACTTTCTGTTCACTAGCGGCAATGAAGCAAAAAAATCATTTATCATCTCCGATTTCCAAAAGTCATTTGCAGGCGAAAAACAATTAAACCCTCAAGCTGGCGCTGAGGTAAATTTAATTCCCTTGCATAGCACATCCAATCACAATTTATCAATAGATTCGATTTGGTTTGTGAGCCCAGTTTTTCAACCCGGGAAAATCATGCAATTAATGGTTCGTATTAAAAATAGCGGCAGTGAAGCCCTTG
>CAMDXE010000109.1 GCA_945878925.1 Chitinophaga pinensis | reverse complement strand
AGTCCCATAAAAACCTCATCGTTTTTGACATTGTCAAAATATTGTGATTGGTGAAATTCCTTGGTGGTTTCAAAAAAACAATAGTATTGAATAACCTTGTTTTCTAATCCTCGGTATTGATACCCCAACAACTCAGAAACATACTGTTTTATACTACTCCTAAGGTGTTTTTTTAATTCGTTGAGGGTAAGGTTAGGGAATAGACTATTTTGTTGTATAACGACATAATAAAGTCGTTTGGGAGAAAGGTTTTTAACCTCGTCAATCATTCTTTTTTGATGAGGTTTCATAGTATAGGTTTTCATAATTGATGGTTTGTTATTATATCAATAAAACAATCAAGGACCCACGAAATAAAGTAAGTCCCTAATTGATTAATGTGGTAGTCTTTTTACAGAGGACTTTAACTGAAACCCTTGTCGGTTTTGAGGTTCCGTAATTTCTTTTTTATTTTTTCAATCGTTCTAATTTCACTCTATATTCGTCAATACCTATTTTTAACCTCAAAATTTCCTTTTTCTTACTATCCTTTTCTCCCATTAATTTCATTCTATTTTTTGTAATTCTTTCCTCAATGTCTCTAATCTTTTTGAAGTTCATTTTCATCCGATTCAATTTTATCCAATCTCTCAAAGAGTAGTTTTTCAAGGATTTGAAACACGGTTCTTTCGGTATAAAGAAATTGGTTTTTATACTTCACAAACTCTATATCCAGTTTGTGAAGGTCTCGATGGAGTTTAGATTTTGAAGTTCCACTCAGTTTTCTGATGGTATCAAAATCATATAGACTTTCGTTTTCCTCTGACAGATACCCTACGATTTTCATATTGTTTCTTTAATTTTTTATACTCAGTTAAGAGTTCGTCAATAAGGTCATCCTCCTTTTCGGGTTCTTTTTCATCTTGAATCTCGTCTTCATCTTGAATCTCGTCTTCCAATTCATCATCCAATTCAAGGTCGGTTTGAGGTCGTGGGTCCTGATACTTTTCAAGAATAAACTTAATGAAATCGGTTTGAATGTGTTTTTTCTTAATCATAAGAGTATGTAATTTTTTTATTGAACGGAACGAAAACTTTCGGTTCATACTGTTATATATAGATTAATGAAAAGGTTGTTTTGGTGAGGGAGGATTGTTTATGAAGAAATAAATATTTGTCCTAAACTTGTCCTAAATAAAAAAACCAACTCGGATTTTGAGTTGATTTTTCCTTGTAATTTTTTGACTGTTAAGTCATTGTGGCCCCGACGAGGATCGAACTCATATCTAAAGTTTAGGAAACTTCTATTCTATCCATTGAACTACGGGGCCAGTAATCTTAGAATTTGAGTTGGCAAAGATAAGCCAATTTTGGGTTCTCAATTTTGCATTTTACACATTCTTTTATCGAACTGTGGCACCGTTTAAGGCAAGGCTTGCCGGACTAATAAATACCAGCTTTCCATTCTCATCTTCGCTCATCAGTATCATGCCTTGGCTTTCGATACCCCTTAGTTTTCGTGGCTCGAGATTGGCTAAGAGGCATACCTGTTTTCCGATAATTTCTTCGGGTTTAAAATCGAGGGCTATTCCACTTACAACCGTTCGGGTGTCGAGCCCTGTGGCTAAAGTTAGTTTTAAAAGTTTGTCGGCTTTTTCAACTTTTTCGGCTGCCATAATGGTTGCAACACGAATGTCCATTTTGGCAAAATCGTCAAAAGAAATATTTTCCTTTATTGGGTCTATGGTTTTCACGGTGTCGGTGGGTGATTGTATTTGGTTTGCGCTGGCCTGAATTTTTAATTTTTCGAGTTGAGCCTCTATCTGGGCATCTTCTATTTTTTGGAACAAAAGTTCGGGTTGATTTAAAAGGGCTCCACCTTTAATAGTTGAATCGGCATTAACATTCAAAAAATGAAATAATTTTTGAGAAGTAAATGGCAAAAATGGAATTGCCGAAACGGCAAAGGCATGGGTTAAAACCAAACAGGTATGCAAAATTTCGCCTACCCTTTTTTCATCGGTTTTTATCAAATGCCAGGGCTCCTGGTCGGTAATGTATTTATTTCCTGCACGAGCTATGGCCATCAATTCAAACTGAGCCTCACGAAATTTGAATTCAGAAACAAGTTTGTCAATATTATTTTGAATGGCTTGTACCTCAGCCAAGAGCTCCAAATCCAAGGGGTTATTTAAATCGTAGTTTTGAACCCTACCACCGAAATATTTATGAGAAAGCACCAAAACCCGGTTCACAAAATTGCCTAATATTGAACAGAGTTCGTTATTAACTCTGGCTTGGAAATCTTTCCATGTAAAATCGGCATCCTTGGTTTCGGGCGCTATACTGTTTAGCACATAACGCAGTTCATCCATTCGGCCTGGAAAATCTACTAAATATTCATTAAGCCAAATGGCGTGATTTCGGCTCGTACTTATTTTGTTGCCTTCTAAATTCAAAAATTCGTTGGCCGGCACATTGGTAGGCATAATATAGCCACCATGGGCATGCAACATGGCCGGAAAAATAATGCAGTGAAATACAATATTATCTTTGCCAATAAAATGAACAAGCTCGGTTTCTGGATCTTTCCAATATTTTTCCCAAGTGTCGGGATAGCGTTCTTTGGTGGCCGATATATACCCAATAGGCGCATCAAACCATACGTATAAAACTTTGTTAATGGCACTCTCCACGGGCACTTTTACGCCCCAATCTAAATCGCGTGTCATGGCACGAGGCTGCAACCCCTCTTTCAACCAACTTTTACATTGCCCCATTACATTCGACTTCCAATTGGTTTTGCTTTGAATAAAATCATTCAAAAATTCGCTTTGAATGGAATCGAGTGGCAGATACCAATTTTTTGTTTTGCGAAGAATTGGGATTTGGCCACTAATGGCCGATACAGGGTTTATTAATTCGTCGGGACTAAGCGTCGATCCGCATTTTTCGCATTGATCGCCATAGGCTTTGTCAAAATTACATTTCGGGCAAGTGCCTGTTATATACCTATCGGCAAGAAATTGCTGTTCCTGCTCGTCGAAGTATTGTTCGGTTTCTGATTCTGTAAATACACCCTTATCGTATAATGTTTTAAAAAAATCGGATGAGGTGGTGTGATGTATAGGCTTAGAGGTGCGCGAAAAAACATCGAAACTAATTCCAAAATCTTCAAACGATTTTTTTATTATTTCAAAATATCTGTCCACCACTTCCTGAGGAGCAATGCCTTCGCGACGTGCTTTGATGGTTATGGGTACACCATGCTCATCGGTTCCACAAACAAAGGCCACATCCTTGCCTTTGCTTCTTAACCATCGGGCATAAATATCGGCCGGCAGATAAGCGCCGGCTAAATGACCAATATGAACAGGGCCATTGGCATAAGGCAGTGCAGCAGTTACGGTATAACGTTTGGGCATAAAAATTACGACAAAATTAAGCTAATTTCGTACGGTAAAATGGAAATGCTGAGGCTAGGCCAAAGATATTTATAACAATGACAGGCTTTATTCGATTAAAAATATACTTAATTCGCATGAATAGAAACTTTGTTTTTACTTCAAAAATTTGATTTAAAATGGATTCAACTCAAAAATATTTTGCCCACGAAACAGCCATCATCGACGAGGGATGTAGCATTGGAGAAGGTACAAAAATTTGGCATTTTAGTCATATTATGGCCAACTGTGTAATAGGAAATGCCTGCAACTTTGGGCAAAATGTGGTGGTATCTCCAGGCGTAGTTTTGGGCAATAACGTTAAGGTTCAAAACAACGTGAGTATTTATACTGGGGTTACCTGCGACGATGATGTTTTTTTGGGCCCCAGCATGGTTTTTACCAATGTTATCAATCCACGGAGTGCGGTTAACCGGCGCGAGCAATACGCCAAAACCCACGTTGGAAAAGGCGTAAGTATTGGCGCAAATGCCACCATTGTTTGCGGGCACGATATTGGGAAATATGCCTTTATTGGGGCGGGTGCAGTAGTTACTAAAGATGTTCCCGACTATGCACTTTTGGTAGGCAATCCGGCACATCAAATTGGGTGGATGAGCGAATATGGTCACAAACTTGAGTTTGATCAATTTGGCATTGCCATTTGCCCCGAAAGCAAGCAAGAGTATAGGTTGGAGAACGGAAGGGTGAACAGAGTGAAATGAAAAGAAGCACAACACTCATTTTAAATTTTTAATAGAAATGACTAAAACTATTGCCGTAACGGGTGGATTAGGATTTATAGGCAGCCATACCGTGGTTGAACTTATAGAAGCAGGCTATAGCCCGGTAATTATTGACAATCTTAGCAATTCTACCCTAAGCGTTTTGGATGGAATTGAAAAAATATCAGGGATAAGGCCAACGTGCTATACCTTAAATGTACTCGAAACCTCAGAACTTGAAGCTATTTTTAACACCCACCAGGTGGATGCAGTTATTCATTTTGCTGCTTTTAAGGCGGTGGGCGAATCGGTATTAAAACCTCTTGATTATTACCACAATAATGTTGGCGGCCTAATTTCGCTGCTTAATGCCATGAAAAACACAGGGAGAAACCAATTGGTTTTTTCGTCAAGTTGTACGGTATATGGACAACCCCAAACCTTACCCGTTACCGAAAATAGTCCATTTTCGAAAGCAGAATCGCCCTATGGTCAAACCAAAAAAATAGGCGAAGAAATGTTAATGGATATTTCTAAAACAGGAATGAAAACAATCTCGCTTCGATATTTCAATCCAGTAGGTGCACATCCAAGTGCTTTGATTGGCGAATTGCCATTGGGCATTCCCAATAATTTGGTTCCTTTTATTACCCAAACGGCTGCAGGGTGGCGCAAACAACTAACTGTGTTTGGCAATGATTATCAAACGCACGATGGCACCTGTATTCGCGATTATATTCATGTGGTCGATTTAGCTAAAGCCCATGTAAAAGCTATAGAATATTTAAGTAAAACAGAGGCTATGTTTACCGCTTTTAATATTGGAACCGGGCAAGGCCTTACAGTGCTTGAGGTAATCAAAGCGTTTGAAGAAACTACACAAATACAGCTTAATTATCAAATAGGGTTGCGTCGCAAGGGCGATATCGAAAAAGTATGGGCCGATAGCAGCAAAGCGAACGCCGAATTAGGATGGGAAGCTAAGTTCGATCTCCATCAAATGATGAGAGATGCATGGAAATGGCAGGGGCAATTGCCTATAACTATTTAATTAAAGTTGCTGCTAAAATTTAGTAGGAATAAGTGGTGGAGGCGTCGAACCTAAACACATTAAACCCAGAACAAAGTTAGTTGGGAGATGACACTTCCCAAATCCAAAAACTAGCCATCATTTTTAACTTCTGTTAGCGGTTGATTTTATTCGTCAGCCAATACCTCCAAAATTTGATTGTGCAATTCAGGGATTTTGTTCAATACCACATCCCAAACGATCAAATAATTCACTCCCATATAGTCGTGAATCAATCGATCTCTCATTCCTGCTATATTTTTCCATGTGATGGTATTCCATTTGACTTTAAAATCAGCCGGAACTTTTTTAGAAGCTTCTCCAATTATTCAAGGCTTCTGATAACAGCGCGTTTCAAAGTTTCATTTTGTAAAAACTCATCTTTAGAAAGCTCAGAAGTAATTACGGATAAAATATAAGAGCATTCATCCCGAATGTGTTTCACATATTCGAGAGGCTCTTTAGGCATAGATGACGTCATTTAGAATTTCAGGCCCTATGTATGGACTCAAACCGTTTTTGGTTACAATCTCAACTTTTTCGTCTTTGAAAAGATTTTCGAAAATGTCACAAACAGCCATGTAATTATCAAAATTCTCTTTATCAGGAAAGAAGTCAACCAATAAATCAATATCACTCTTCTCAGATTGTTCATTTCTTCGATAGGAGCCAAATAAACCAATATTAGAAATCCCGAACTTATTAAGTTCAGACCTATTCATTTTGATTTGTTCTAATATGTTTTCCTTTGTGGTCATTTTCAAACTTCGAATCAAAAATACGAAATATTGTCGAAACGAGTTGGATGGTCGAAAATTGGACGCTAACAGTAAGTATTAACTATCGCACTTCGGGATACATCCAAACTTTGCCATTGATTAATGCATTGATTTCGGGTTGATCTAATTTTTGAATCAATTTAGTTGCATCCGCTTTATTATCAAGCTTTCCTGTGGTTATATAATACAGGTTTCTTTCCTTATTAAAAATAAGTGACGTTTTAATCCCCGTTTTTTCGGTAAACGAATTCGAAAATTTTTCGGCATTTTCTTTTAGTCCAAAGGCACCAATGACCGGATAAAAATAATAGGTTTTAAAATCCATTTCTTGCTTTTTGGGTTCTGGTTTTTTAACCACTTCATTTAATGGACAGCCTCCATTGCTTTTTGGGCCAGATGCTTCGGGACATCTATCTTTATGATCAAAAATTCCATCGTTGTCGCTATCGGGGCATCCATCCGATTCTTTTTTGCCAGGTTTGGTTGGGCATTTATCGGCTTTACCCCATACCTTATCTTTATCTTCGTCGGGGCAACCATTGCTCGATTTTCGGCCCGGCTCCTTTGGGCAATTGTCTTCCGAATCGGGCACGCCATCGCCATCCTTGTCGGGACATCCTCCGGCTTTCTGACTTCCTTTTTCATCCGGGCATTTATCCAATTTGTTCGACACCATGTCCTCGTCGTTATCGTATAAGCGTTTGTATCGAATTGGTACCGAAAAACCGGTATAAAGGCTTAGGCCATTGGTAGACTTAGTGCCCATTAAACTGCCTAAATTGTCAGAACCAATAAAGAAAGGGCCTCCTCTAAGAAATAAACCGGTTTGTACTTTCTTATAAAAATTGCCAAAAAGCAATGAAAACGACACTTCGAAATTTTTGGTTTCGTAGCGTGGGGCTATATAAAGAAGATTTCTCACCTTCATGCCTTCCTTTTTTTGCGATCTAACATTTTGCGTATACTGCGTGCCTACATAAAAATTATGACCGAAATTATAATCGGCTTGAATATGCAAGGCCGCTGGCAATTTAATTTTAAAATTCGTTGTCGAATCGTGCTCTGGAAAATAGGAGGTAATGAAAGCATCGGCTTCTTCAATATTTTTGAATTGTTTCCCTCCATTTAATGTGCTCCATTTTAAAGGTATAGCGGTATCGCCCTTAACTTTATAATGTTGAACATACTTTGAATTGCTGTAATTGATAGAGCCAAAATCGACCAATGAAACTCCAATACGATAGATATATTTAGACATGCTTTTATCTTCATAATCAGCCTTGTCCATTTTATAATTGTATTTTTCTTTTTTTATTCGGCGCTCGTAACTAAAGCCAATATCAACCGAAGACCCCTTGCCTAGTTTCTCGTCTGCAAAATAGTTGAAAGGAGTAGGAGGTGGCAATCGCGTAAAAAAAGTTGGATTAATATAGCCATACTCTATATCCACGTCTTTAATATCCAAACTGTCTTCGGCGGGTTGGGTATAATTAAAGTTATTTAAGCGAACAAATGCCGCTCCAAGCCCTGTTAAATAACTTAAGGATACGCCTGCGCTCAAAAAATGAAGGTCACCATCTTTAATTACGCGTGAATACGAAGCGGTATATTGCCTAAATGCATTTGCGCCACAACCTGCTTTATACCTAGAATCTGGGTGACTCGAAAATTTTTGATAATTTTTGTTATTAAACGAATTATTGGTGGCCGTATCAAAACCACTTAAAAACAAAAAATCCATGACTGAATTATCCATATTCGAAATATAGGCTTGTGCCCTTGTTCGGAATGAAAAGGCTATTCCACTTTTATCCTTTAAATTTATCATGGCCGATGGGCCAACTACCTCTGTCGAAAAATACCCATATTTTCTTCGGCCGTTAATATTTTGAATCAACATGCTATTGTCGAATTGGGCAACCCCATTGGTGTCTAAATAAATCGAATCTAAATTGTTTTTAAGTACCTGCAATTGTTTGTAGGGGGTAACTAAATTCACAAAATTATTTTGGGCATACACATTTACCGTAAAAAGATTTACAAAGAGTTTGTATCTTGAATCGGCTAATAGAGCGGGGTTATAATG
>CAMDXE010000108.1 GCA_945878925.1 Chitinophaga pinensis | reverse complement strand
AGATACGGGCGTATATATCAATCAAGTATCGGTCGATTTTAGTTCAACCGGACGTGGGTTTAGGGTTGGAATTTGGGATGATGATGGTACTGGAGGTTTGCCCGGCAAAGTTTTATTTATGAGCGATTCTCTGTTGTCAAAAGGAGGGACCTATATTTTACCAGTTCAGCCGCGCGTAAAGGTGAGTGGTGGGTTTTATGTTGGCATACGCCAAAATACGACCATCAACGTGGGGTTCTCATTTCAATACGAAGATCCGATAAGGCCAGGAGCATTCTTTTTTACCGACCCCATGGGCAATACCAATTGGACGCCGTTTAGCCCAGGATTTCCTTATAAGTTCAACATTCAGCCGCGAATTCAGGTGGCCAATGATGTATCGCCCATTGCAATACTTTACCCTCAAGCCCTTCAGGATATTCAATATAGCCTTAGAGATTCGATAGGGCCGCGAGCCGTTATTACCAATTTTGGCATCAATGATCAATCCACTCCCTTTGATGTCGAATGTGTTATAGCCAATGCGTTCGGAACAACTTTATATAAAAGTATAAAAAAAATTAGCCTCAATTCGGGGCAAACCGATACCGTAAATTTTGATTCTACTTTTCGTTTATACAATCTTGGCGATAACAAAATTACAGTAACGACAAAATTAAGCACGGATATTGTTAGCGACAATGACCAAATCTCCCATTTCTTTAAAATTTCGGTTAAGCATGATATTGGGGTTGATTTTATGTATGTGCCCGATGAAGGGGCTATTTTAGAATATAAAAAGGATACCATCATCCCAACCGTGAGAATTCTTAATTACGGTACAGTAGCCAAAAATAATTTTAAAGTTACTTTTCGCGTTCGCAACGATACCTCTATAATACATACCCAAAGCCAAACACAATCATTGGCCGCGCTTAGTCAGCAAATTATAACCTTTAATAAATTTATTCCACTAGTAACAGGCGATTATATTGCCGAATGTTTTACAACGTTTAAAGATACGATTCCTTATAACGATACCATCCGACATGCCATTTATCTACAAAAATCGGATGATGTGGCCCCTCGCCTCATAAATGTACCATTGTCAACAACCATTTATACCATGGGTGGTTTTTTTAATCCCAAAGTTACTATCAAAAATTATGGTCAAAAAACACAGGACACAGCATTTAAGGTAAAAATGAAGGTGTTCGATCCTCAAGCGAAATTATTCTTTACCGATTCTGCTTTCACGCCCTTGGGAGGGTATTCCGAAACCCAATTGAATTTAAAAAGAGTCAATATTCCAATGGCTTTCGGCACCTATAAAATAGAGTTTAAAACCGCCTTAAAAGGCGATCAAGAGCCAGATAATGATACTCTAAGCGGTTTTTTTACGGTTATTCCAAATCGGGATATTGGCGCATTAAATATGGTATTGCCTAAGAATGATACTCTAATTGCTATTGAATCGCTGCCTTTTAAACCCATTATACGCCTAAAAAATTATGGGTCGCAAACACTTAGTTCAGCGGGGCCAATAATTGTTAAAATATTTAAGAATTCACAATTAATATATCAGGACTCTGCTTTGGCTGCAAGCGCCATTTCTTACAACTCGGGTTTAAATGTTAGTTTAAATAAAAATTTCACAAATACCGAACTTGGTTTGTATACCATCAAGGCCTATACCAGCCTTTCGGGCGATTTAGTGGCATCGAATGATACCTTAACAAGTCAATTTAGGTTGTCGCGTTACTTCGATTTAGCTTTAGATACCTTTACCAATTTTACGAACGGTCATGTTTTTATTTATGAAAACAATTGGTTTGCACCGCAAACGCTAATTAAGAATTTTGGTTCGAAAAGCTATTCAGAGCCATACAACTTAACGCTTAATTTATATAAAAATCAAAGTTTAGTGAAGTCTGCCCTTCGTCAATTCGACTCTTTGCCGCGCAATGCTACTCAGTCATGGTTTCAGGATAGTTTTATAAATTTGAGGCAGGTGGGCGATTTTAAATTATGCGCCTTGGTAGAAGGCAAGCTGGATCAACATAATGCAAACGATAGTTTTTGTTGGAATTTTTCAATCGCCAAAACCAATGATTTAGCCTTGGATAGCATTGTTTTGCCCGATAAAAATAATTACTGTTACCACAACATAAAATATCAACCGAAACTAAAAATAAAAAATCTTGGAAGCAGCCCTATAAACAATACCATTCTTCAATTTCAAGTTTATCATTCAGGCGCCTTGTATTGGCAAAGCAATCGAATTATTTCACTTACTCCCGACGAGTCAATTTGGCTAACTTTCGATAGCACTTTAACTTTTAATTTTATCGACAAAGCATCTGCTATAGCTACCGGCGCTTTGTTTAACGACAACGAAAAAGCAAACGATACAGTTAAAATTTCGTTTTTGGTGGATGAAAAATCAAGCATAAGCCATAAGCAAAACTACAATTTAGGTGCTTATCCAAACCCAACGTCAAATCGTTTGACACTTAGCGTCCCCGATAATTCAAATCATATGTTAGTTATCTGGAATACTGCAGGCCAAAAAGTGTGGGAAAATCAAGTTAAACCCATTTCGCAAAATATCGAGCTGAAATTAAAGGAAGACCTGAATCTTAAACCGGGAATTTATTTTATGAAATTGAGCAACCTCTTTAATCGAGTGGATTATAAGATGCTTAAAGTTGTACTCTACTAAAACTCAAACTCTTTTAACGAAATAACGAGGTTATCTCACGACCACCCCGTTATAAATTAACTAAACCTTATGAATAAACTTAAGGCAAATATATAAATTTTCGAATAACAAGCATAAAAATTTTATTTTTTTTACATTAATGCTAAATCAAGGCCTTATTGTTTTACGTTAAAAATCAGATAAGAATGGGTCATTCATCCAATACCAATTCCACAGTCTTAATAATCTATAATTGTTAATCTACAACAGGCTCTAAGAATTTTAACGCTTATAAAGCAGGCTTTTGGTAAAAACAGTTCCCTTGGCAATTTTTGGAGGGCGTTGCAAAACCACATGGCCATCCTTGTCGAGCGAGTCGTTGTTGATGAGTAAAAGATTTTTTGATTCGGAAAACACAAGCCCGCAATCTTTACTGTATACATTGCTTGCCATTATATTTTGCAGAAAGTTAAGGGTGCTATCCATTTTAACTTTCACACAGTTTGTATAAATTGTGTTGTTCAATTTCAAAGAATAATTAACCATAGAATATTCATAATCTTTTGGTGCCAAATTGTTAAACCGATGACCATTCCAATACGTGTTTTTTAAGATAGGGAAAATCAAGGCTGTGCTTATGCTATTATTTTCTTTGTGGTTAATTCGTAGGTTTTCAACCTCATAAAAGTGATTTTTTGCAAATTGCCAATGCGTACTGTCTTTCGAGTGGTATCGCGATAGAGTATAAACCGTCAGGTTCGAATCCTTTAATTGATACGTAACTTCCTCTTTAATAAAAAAAGAAATAGAATCGCCGTTGGGCTTTGTGCCCAAAAATCCATATAGTATTGAATCGGCTTTGTAAATAAAAATATCACCTGTTTTTAGAGGCAAATAGGAATGACCAATGTCGTTTGGAATGGGTTCATACCTATTTTTTTGGCAACCCAAGGCCATTAAACAGACAAAAATTACAATAACTCCGATTCGTATCATCATTTGATGGAGTGCAAAGTAAAGCAGTTTATGCAAATTTTATGCAACAAACCTTAGAGATAGATGTTTAAAAAAGGCATATTTATCACTAAATTCGCGCAAAAATTAAATTATGCAATTGTTAAATGGCTTGCAAGTAGCCAAAACTATAAAAGATCAGCTTAGTATTGAGGTAAATTCATTAAAAGAAAAAGGGCTAAGAGTACCGCATTTGGCAGCTATTTTGGTTGGAATGGATGGGGCAAGTCAAACGTATGTGAATAGCAAAGAAGCCGATTGCAAGCAAGTGGGTTTCGATTCGTCAGTATTTAGATACGACGCAAGCGCAAGTGAGCAAGAAATTTTGGACAAGGTGGATGAAATAAATAAAAATCCAAATATTGATGGATTAATTGTTCAGCTTCCCTTGCCAAAGCACATTTCCGAATTAAAAGTCACCCAGATGATAAGTGCCGAAAAAGATGTAGACGGATTTCATACCATAAGTTTAGGGAAATTGTTGAAAGGAGAAGATACTTTTATTCCGGCTACTCCTTATGGAATTATAATGATGCTCGAACTCTATAACATTAATACGGCTGGAAAACATTGCGTGGTAGTTGGAAGAAGCAATATTGTAGGCCGACCAATGAGCGTACTAATGTCGCAAAACACAAAATACGGAAACTGCACCGTAACCCTAACGCATAGCAAAACCGAAAATCTTGAAAACTTTGTCAAGCAAGCCGATATAGTTATTGCGGCCTTAGGCAAGCCCGAGTTTATTAAAGGAAACATGTTAAAAAAAGGGGCCATAGTTATTGATGTTGGCATTACCCGTGTTGACGATAGCAGCAATCCAAAAGGTTACGTGCTCAAAGGAGATGTCGATTTTGAGGATGTAAAAGAAATTGCATCGGCTGTTACGCCGGTTCCGGGAGGTGTTGGACCCTTAACCCGCGTAGGTCTTTTAAAGAATACATTTAAAGCATATTTGAAATATAATATTAGTTCAGCAATTTGAGCGAACAGAAATATCCGATAATGGAAATTTTTTACACCATTCAGGGCGAAGGAGCCTGGAGTGGCCATGCCTCTTATTTTATACGATTGGCAGGGTGCGACGTGGGTTGTGTTTGGTGTGATGTAAAAGAAAGCTGGGACGCTGGGCAATTTCCATCGTTAACTACGGCCGAAATCATCGAAAAATTTGTACCTACCACTTGCAAAAGGGTGGTTATCACCGGTGGCGAACCTGCTATGTACGATCTAAGCGATTTAAGCACAGGATTAAAAAACAAAGGGTTTAATGTTCATATCGAAACCTCGGGAGCCTATCCGCTAATTGGTAGTTTCGATTGGGTTTGTTTTTCACCCAAAAAGTTTAAAAAACCAATAGTAAATTTTGGATCCCAAGCCCACGAATTAAAAATAATTGTGTTTAATAAATCGGATTTCGAATGGGCCGAAACCTATAAAAAAGAAGTAGGGCCAAATTGCAATCTATACCTTCAACCCGAATGGGATCAAAAAGATAAAGTTAAAACCTTGATAGTGGATTATGTTAAAAATAATCCGCATTGGAAAGTATCCTTACAAACCCACAAATACCTCGAAATCCCATAATCTTCATCTCACAATCTCATATCTCACAATCTCAAATCTCATATCTCACAATCTCATATCTCATCATCTCATATCTAACTTCTAATAATCTTAAAAAATGTCATTACAATGCGGAATAGTGGGCTTGCCCAACGTGGGGAAATCAACCCTTTTTAATTGCTTATCAACGGCCAAAGCTACAGCGGCCAACTTCCCCTTTTGCACCATCGAACCCAATATTGGCGTAATTACTGTGCCGGATGAACGATTGTTTGCCTTAGAAGAAATTGTAAAGCCTGAGCGCGTGTTGCCAACAACTATCGAAATTGTGGATATAGCTGGCTTGGTTAAAGGAGCAAGCAAAGGCGAAGGACTGGGAAATCAGTTTTTGGGAAACATCAGGAACACCGATGCAATCTTGCATGTGCTCAGATGTTTCGACGACGACAACGTCATACATGTTGATGGATTTGTAGATCCAATAAGGGATAAAGAAATTATTGATACCGAGTTACAAATCAAAGATTTAGAATCCATAGATTCTAAACTTTCAAAATTGGCAAGGGCCTCGGATACTGCATCGAAAAAAACCGTTGAAATTTTGAAGGTTTACAAAGGGCATTTAGAATCGGGCCAAAATGCGCGTACAGCACCCGTCGAAGAGGTGGATAAAGAAGCTATAAGAGACCTGCAGCTTTTAACCTCAAAGGCGGTAATGTATGTATGTAATGTGGACGAGGGCAGCGTATTGTTGGGCAACGGCTATACCAAGCGGGTTGAAGAAAATGTAAAAAATGAAAATGCCGAAATTTTGATTATTTGTGCAAAAATTGAATCCGAAATTGCCGAATTGGAAGACAGAGACGATCAGATCCTGTTTTTGGAAGAGCTTGGCTTAAAAGAAAGTGGGGTAGGGCGATTGATTACCTCGGCCTACAAATTGTTGGATTATGCCACCTATTTTACCGCAGGCAAAAAAGAAGTGAGGGCATGGACCATTACAAAAGGAATGAAGGCGCCCCAAGCGGCAGGAGTTATTCATACCGATTTCGAAAAAGGGTTTATCCGTGCCGAAGTTATACATTACGACGATTTTATTTTATACAAATCGGAAGCAACATGCCGCGACAATGGCAAGCTAAATGTTGAAGGGAAAGACTATACAGTGCAAGACGGCGACGTGATGCATTTTAGATTTAATGTTTAATAAATCGTAAGTGATAAAGGCGAATTATAACACTGAAATGAGTTTAACGCCAAAACATGATTTTATTTTTACAGGAACTTAGTCCATATTGCATCAATTTTTAAACTTATTCTGAATTGAAGGCATCAAAAACACTGCATTTAATTTCCTTTGATGTGCCATATCCTGCCAATTATGGCGGGGTAATTGATATTTATAATAAAATACTTGCCTTCCAGGAACAAGGCATTGCCATCATCCTGCATTGCTTTGAATACGGGAGATCGGCTTCGCCCGAATTGTTAAAAATTTGCAAAAAAGTTTATTATTATCCTCGCAAAACCTTTCAAAATTTTTTATATGGCGAAATCCCCTATATCGTTTCGTCGCGCGTATCAGAACTGCTGCTGCAAAACCTACTAACCGACCATCATCCCATACTATTTGAAGGTCTACATTCAACCTTTTATCTTAAACATCCGCTTTTAAAACATCGTTTCAAAATAGTTAGGACGCATAACGTCGAACACGATTATTACCATCATTTGGAATTGGTAGAAAACAATTTTTTTAAACGTTACTTCTTCAAGCTTGAATCCGAAAAACTTAAAAAATACCAAACTGTACTAAAGCATGCCGATCTGATTTGTGCGATTTCTCCCAACGACAGCGTTTATTTTCAAAAAAAGTTTGGCAAAACGCGTTTGATACCTGCATTTCATGGCCATAAAACGGTTGACATTAAAGATGGTATGGGGAAATATATTTTATACCACGGCAATTTAACAGTGGGCGAAAATCACGAAGCAGCCATGTACCTTATTAAAGAGGTGTTTTCGAAATTAAAATTACCTTTTGTAATTGCAGGCTCCAATCCCAAAAAGGAATTGAAAAAACTGGTAGACGAATACGATCATATTTCCTTAATTGCCGATGCCAATACCAGTAAATTGGATGAATTAATAGCAAACGCACAAATTAATTTACTCTATACAGGTCAGGCTACTGGAATTAAGTTAAAATTGCTAAATGCGCTTTTTATAGGAAGACACTGTATCGTAAATCATAAGATGGCCGACAATACAGGCCTCGAGGCACTTTGCCACATATCGAATACGGCCGACCAGTTTATTAAAACTACCGAACAGCTCTGGGCATTGCCATTTTCGGATATGGATAAAAATAAGCGAGTGGAGTTTTTTAAGACCAATTTTAACAATAAAAATACCATTCAAAACCTCATAGAAGCCATTGGGTTTAAACCATCGCCTGATGAAATGGACAGGGGAATTATAAAAAAATCAATTCCAAAACCTATTTCAGCCACCTTAAACACCTGGCTTGCCTGGCTTCCATTTTAGCTTAATCCTCTTTTAAAGGTCTGGTTTTTAGGGAGGGTGTCAACTGCTTAATTCTAATTTATAGATGTGTTTAAGTCACTTAAATTAAAACACCATAAACCACATTTAAATAGCAGAAAAATGACATTTAAAGCTAAAATTAATAATTTCAAATTGTTTTATATTTGTTAAGAATATTATGAAAGATAAAATCTTATTTAGCCTTTATTGTAATACTCCCCAAAAACAGGACCACTGGGTTAGTTAAAATAACAATTAATTTTACTAACCAAAATGCAAAAACAAACCAGACGCAAATTTACGGCAGAATTCAAGGCCAGAGTGGCACTTGAAGCAGCCAAAGACCAATTCACATT
>CAMDXE010000107.1 GCA_945878925.1 Chitinophaga pinensis | reverse complement strand
GAAGCCTGTTTTTTCCGAAAAGAATTGTAGGCCTACTATAATCAAACCTAAACTGGCCAATATGGCAAAAACTTGTGAGCCTATCCTCACTTTTTTGGCAATATTCTCCCTTTCAAATCTTCCCATAGCGTTTTCAAAACAAAAGTATTAAAAACGGATAATAATCCAAATAAATGTTAGGCCGCTTTACTTGAATATGGCTATTATCTGCCAATGTTCTGACAATAGAGCTCGAGTTGATGCGCAATAGTATCCCAACTGAATTTTTCTTTGGCAATAACATGGCCCTTTAATCCTGTTGTTTTTCGAAGATATTCTGAACCAAGTAATTCAACAATTTTTGAGGCAAAGCCTTGAGCTGTAGTTTCTAAAAACACCCCATCGCCATTTTCAATTTCAAGCCCTTCGTACCCAATAGGTCCCGAAACTACAGGTATTCCCATTGCCATGGCTTCGAGTACTTTGTTTTGGGTGCCGGCTCCTATGCGCAATGGCGATACCACAATGGACGCGTTTTGATAAATAGCCCTTAATTCGGGAATAAACCCTGTAACTTTAATATTTTTTGATTTTAATTCAATAACCGATTTCACAGGCCTTTGCCCCGCAATAATAAATTGTATTTCGGGGTAATCTTTTAATATTATTGGAAATATGTCTTTAACAAAATAGGCTACGGCATCAATGTTTGGCGCATAGTCCATATTGCCGGTAAACAATAAAACATTCTCAATAGAATAGTCGTGCCCTTGGGTTGTATACGTTTCTAAATCTACCCCATTTCTTAAAAGTTTGAGGAAAGATGCAGAGTGTTCTTTATTCATGTAGTTCAAATCCTCTATCGAACACACAAGATTGAGGTTGTAATTTTTTATGATTTCGCCTTCGTAATGATAGAGCCTGTGGTATTCAATTTTTTCAAAAAATCGCTTGATGGGGTTGTGTTGGTTCATTAAGCGCCGATGCCAATACAAGGAGAAAGCATCCGGAAGATCCAAAAGTTTTGGCAAGTTTAGTTCGGATGTAAATTGTGCCATTCTTAAATGCTGAGTATGAATGGCATTTACCTCGTTTTGGGAGCAAAAATTTTGAACGCGGTGTTTCATGGCTCGGCTTTTGAAATAAGCCACTTGAAAAGGTAAATTCGAAAAAATTGCAAAAAAACAATGGAGGTACGATTTCCATTTCGGAAGCGCGATGATGTGAATTTTTGTAAATATTTTTTTTAGTTCGGCCTCATAATTGTAATCCTCATCCGATTCGGCAAACGTAATTAGATAAATTTCGTGAGCCACAGAGAGGCGTTTGGCTAAATTGTAAATTTTTAACTTGTCGCCTCTAAAGGGCGGGTAAGGAACCCGATTGGCCACAAATAAAATCTTCATCGACTATAGAATCTAAAATGGCAAAAATAATTAAAAGTATAAGGGCGTTTCAGATAATTTTAGGGCAGATGCTTATAAAAGGATTATTGAAACCTTAATAAGTTTGAATTTATCGAAACTTAAATTCAAACATTTAATGCAAGCCTAGATGGAAATCAATTCATATATTTTTTGAAAAGAGGAAATCCGCACGCCTTCGCTCCAATGATTTGGCAATTTTCAAGAGAATTTAAATTCGGAAGATGGTCGCGTAGTTTCAATTATTAGTAGAATGTAAATTGGGTGGCTCCACAGGAGCCAAATTACTGTCACCTGACGACAAATTTAGTTGGAAGAATGTATAAATCAGCCATCAATTTTGTCTGCTGTAATGCATTCTTGATTATTTCGTCGTAGGTTCATGTTAATGATAAGACTTCAAAGGTCAAAAATCTCTTTCGCTTTTTTCCAATTTTTCTTTATTATTGGTTTATTTACAGTTGTTTCACCATATGAATTTTCACCTGAAAAATGACAATATTTTTCATCATAGTCAGGGTCACCAAATTTGTTCCAAGATTTAAATGCTTCATAGCTCATTGGCTTCTCAATATTGAATGGGATTTCCACTCCTGTTCTTATGCAAAATCCTATATGTTTAGAATTGCTTTTTTTCTTATCTGACTTTAATAAAGAGTTTTCTTTTGTGAATTCTACTTTTTTAGTTTCTACTTTTTGGACTGAAATAGTTCTATGTTCGCTTCCTCTTTTAATTCTGTCAACTTCGTCTGCCACTTGAATATAAAGTTCTTCATCTTTCTCTTTTGAAATGTATATACCCATCTCGACATTATTTTGTTGAGAAAACATATACAAATTCATTGAGGTAATTATTGCCTCCTTTTCATTGAAATAACATTTGGCATGGAGGTCTTTATGAAATAATAACTTAATTCCAGGCATTGATTGTAACCACGAACTATCATCTGGATTTAAATCACTAACCTTTCCATAGATAACAATGATGTCGATCGAAAATTTGTGTCTGTCCTCAAGAGATAGTTTAAGTTGATTGTTTAATTGGAGGTAGGGACTTATTAAGTACAATTTGTCGTTAGCATTATTGATGAGTTTCTTCAAATAGTATGAAACTCCTTGAGTGTCTAAGAATTCTGCCATTCAGTTTTGAATTTAATTTTATTTATCAAAAGTAAGTTTTTATAAGCATTCAGAATGTTTCCAAAAGCATGATGAATAATTTGTTTATATCTGCCATAATTTTAACCAAAACAAACCCGATTACAGTTAGCTTTGTGCTAAACATGTTTTTTATCCATACAATTATATCCATAAGTATTAATTAAAACTTTTTAATAATTGAACATTTTTGTGCAATAGTGTTGCCATATTGCTTGGATATGTTTAACGTATTTCCATTTTACCGAATCGTATTCTGCGGCATCACTATTTACCAGTTTGCCTTGCACCTCATTTAGGTTCAGCCAGATGATTCGGTGGCTGATTAAATGCTTTGCGGTATTTTGTTCGTTAAACGGCATTTATTTTATTTTTTTGTTCTTATTTTCTAAAATCAAATCCGATTTTGCATTTAAGGCGCTAACTACTTTTTTGCCGGTTTTTGCTTCCAACTCTTTCCTCGCCACTTTTGCCACGTTGCCGCCTTGTTTAGCAACTTCTTCGCTTTCTTTAAAATCTTTGGGTTTCACTGCTTCTGAAATATCTTTTGTAGAGGCTTCTGCAAGCATGTTTAAAATCAGTTCAGTATTGGTCATGTTATCCCTAAGGTTTTCCTTTTTTAATCCTTTCAAGATTTTATACTCTTTTGTGGTTTTATCGGCCCATGCTTTGGTAATGATATCGGTTAGGGTGGCAAACTGAACGCCTTCTTTCAATCCCCGCTTTTTCCATTCATCGGTCAACTCTTTGCGTATCTCAATGCTTTTCAGTCGTTGGTTAATCCAGTTTTCGGAGTAGCCGAGTTTTAGGTATTGTTCCAAAGCTCTGTCAATGCTCAGTTCAGGATCTTGCATTTCATCCAATCTTTCAGATGCCACTTGAGCCAGCCAAAGTTTAAACGGCTCTGCTTTGGGCGAAGGGATGGATTGAATAAGGCGGAAGAGTTGTTCGGTGTCGGCAACGTCAGTCAGGTAAAATTTGCCGTCAGCCGACTGCATTTTCAGTTGACTACAATTTGTAGCCAACTGACTACCTTCTGCTTTTAGCCTTGTCTTTAGGACACTCCAATACTTTCTAGGATTCGGACTTTCAGATAAAACGGCAACTACATCAACAACTGACAAATACCACTTTTCTTGGTCCGCCTCCCAAAGCGTTCTTACTTTTTTGTCTTCAAATATTTTTATTTCGTTTTCCTTTTTCATCGTTTTATTTTTTTAAGAAGTTTGCAATTTCTACTGATTCAATTTCAGTTGTCTTAATAAAATCGAAAAACTCAATATTTATTTCAAACCGTAACAATCCATCACGATTTAGCTGTTTATGTCTGGTCCTGGATAAAATTTACACTTATTGATTAAACCGAAAAAGGTTTAAGAAGGTTTGCCAAACATAGTCATAAATATCTCGCTTATCAATACAAATATATTCAATAACCATTTATCAAAAACTTTAATATAATTGAACATTTTTGTATTTCAGAGGTTGCACTTATTGTTTGAATTTAAGAAAAATAAATTTGCTATATTTCTTCATAAATTCCTTTAACTTAATCTTATCTTTGCACCCCCTTAAAGAATTAGGGAAAAGTAGTACTAGAGTCTTTAATAGCCTTACTCTAGTACTAAAAATTTAAAAAATATAAATTGTCGATGAAAACTAAATTAGACACCATTCAATCAGCCATTGAAGACATAAAGAATGGCAAATTGGTTATTGTTGTTGACGATGAAAACCGGGAAAATGAAGGCGATTTTTTAACCGCGGCTAGCAACGTTACCCCCGAAATGGTTAATTTTATGGCTCGTGAGGGACGTGGTTTAATTTGCGTGCCTCTTTCGGAAGAGCGATGCAATGAACTTGGCCTCGGATTAATGGTAAGCAATAATACCGATCACCATCGAACCGCTTTTACAGTTTCGGTAGATCTGTTAGGCCATGGATGCACAACCGGTATTTCGGCGCACGACCGTTCAAAAACCATTCAAGCCTTAGTAAATGCCAGTACCAAATCGGATGATTTGGGCCGTCCCGGTCATATATTTCCACTTATGGCACGTTCGGAAGGCGTATTGCGACGAGCTGGCCATACGGAGGCCGCCATCGATTTGGCTCGTTTGGCTGGTTTGCCACCAGTAGGGTGCATCGTTGAAATTTTAAATGAAGACGGAACGATGGCAAGGTTGCCTGATTTGTTGAAGGTAGCCAAAAAATTTGACCTTAAAATTATTTCAATCGAGCAACTTATAAAATATCGATTGGCTCAAGAGAGTTTAATAAAACGAATAATAAGTGTTGACTTACCTACGGCGCATGGCAATTTTGAATTAGTAGCGTATAAGCAAATAAATACCGATCAGGAGCATATTGCCTTAATAAAAGGAGTGTGGATCGAAGGCGAAGCGGTATTAACCAGGGTGCATTCATCGTGCCTTACAGGCGATATTTTTGGAAGTTGCCGATGCGACTGCGGGCCACAATTGAGTGCAGCTATGGATATGATAGAGAAAGAAGGAAGAGGAGTGATCGTGTATATGAACCAAGAGGGAAGAGGCATTGGATTGATAAATAAATTAAAGGCTTATAAGTTGCAAGAACAGGGACTAGACACCGTTGAGGCTAATTTGCAATTAGGCTTTCAAATGGATCAACGCGAATATGGAATTGGCGCGCAAATACTCAGAGATTTAGGCGTAAGTAAAATGAGATTGATGAGCAATAACCCACAAAAACGAACAGGTTTGGTTGGATATGGCCTCGAAATAGTTGAAAATGTAGCTATTAAAATTGAGGCCAATAAACACAATAAGAAGTATTTAGATACCAAACGCGACAAAATGGGTCATGATTTATAGAAGAGTTCTAAGTTCTAAGTTATAGGTTCTAAGTTTTGTTATTTAAAATATTCAATACATATTAAAATTAATTAATGTCAAATTCGCTTCGTTTTAGATTTTGAAATACACATTTTACCAATCCCCAATTTAACCAATCCTAACCAATCCCCAATTTAACCAATTACCAATCCTAACCAATCACCAATTTAACCAATTACCCCATTAACAATAAATAAATGATTTCATTAAGTAATTTCTCTTTCGAATTTGGAGGGAGATACCTATACAAAGACGCCGATTGGCATATAAAACCGAAGGAAAGAATAGGCCTCGTTGGCAAAAACGGAACAGGTAAAAGTACCTTATTGCGTGTGCTAACAGGTGAATATCCATTGCGTGAGGGGGGATTTAGTAAATTAAAAACCTTAAGCATTGGATTTTTAAATCAAGATCTTTTGTCGTTTCAAAGCGATGAGCCTATTGTGAATGTGGCCATGAAAGCTTTCGAAAGGCAATTGTTTTTAGAGGCAGAAATTGAAGCCTTATTAAAAATAGTTGAAACCGATTATTCCGAAGAAAATCTTCATAAGCTTGGCGAAATGCAGGAAGAATTTTTGCACAGCGATGGCTATGATATACGTTACAAAACTGAAGAAATTTTAGAAGGACTTGGCTTTAGCACTACCGACTTAACGCGGCCTTTATCCGAATTTTCGGGAGGCTGGCGCATGAGGGTCATGTTGGCAAAAATGCTGTTGATGAAACCACAGTTGCTCATGCTCGACGAACCCACCAATCACCTGGATTTGCCAAGTATCGAGTGGCTCGAAACCTACCTTTCGGGCTACGATGGTACAGTAATTCTCGTATCGCACGATAGATATTTTCTTAACCGAATGGTTACAAAAATTGTGGAAATTGCGAATCAAAAAATTTATCAATATACGGGCAATTTTGAGGAATATTTGGAACAAAAAGTTGAGCGCGACGAGTTGCAGACCCGTCAATATGAAAACCAACAAGATTACATCCGTCAGCAGGAGCGATTTATAACCCGCTTCAAAGCCAAAGCCAGTAAATCGACCCTGGTTCAAAGCCGGGTTAAAATCCTCGATAAATTAGATTTGGTGGAAGCCGTGGTTCAAGATAATTCTAAAATAAACGTTAGGTTTAATATAATTAAAGAGCCTGGAAAGGTTATTTGCGAATTTAAAAATATTGGTAAATCGTATGGGAAAATAGAAATACTCCAAAAAGCATCAGCTCTATTGAATCGAGGCGACCGAATAGCTTTAATAGGCGCAAATGGAAAAGGGAAGAGCACCTTATTGCGAATTATTGCGGGAGCCGAAAGCTTTACTGGCGAACGAATCATGGGTTATAATTTAATCCAATCGTTTTATGCTCAACATCAGTTAGAAAGCCTCAACCTCGACAATGATGTATTGCAAGAATTAGCAAGTTTTGCCACCAATAAATCGGATGGAGATTTGAGGGGATTGTTGGGCGGATTTTTATTTCAGGGCGACGACGTTTTTAAAAAAATAAAGGTATTGAGTGGAGGCGAAAAAGCTCGCGTTTCGCTAGCAAAGATGGTAACTACCGGTGCGAATTTTTTAGTTTTAGACGAACCTACCAACCACTTGGACATGCAAAGCATCGATATTTTAATTGATGTATTTAATAGTTATGCTGGCAGCTTTATTGTTGTCAGTCACGATCGACATTTTGTAAGCCAGATAGCCAATAAAATATGGTGGATCGAAGATAATCAAATAAAGGAATATCCGGGGACCTATGCCGAATTTGAACCTTGGAATCAACTTAGGTTAAAGAACAAGGTGTCGGCAAAACCAAAGGTGGCCGAAGTAAATGTAAGTCATACCAAGCCAAAGTCCGAAAATTTACCACATCGTGATACCTTGGTAAAAGCCTTGCAAAAACAAATTGACGGTTTAGAATTAGATATTAAAACACTGAAAGAAAAAATAGATAGCCAAGAAGCCGAAATGACCAACGAGGCTATTTACACGAATGCCATTGAGTTGAAAAATATTTCTCAAACGATTCTTTTATTAAAACAGGAGTTGGTAATGAAAGAGCAGGAATATGAAACAGCTTTTGAGGAATTGCTTGGACTCGAATGAGAACCCAGAAATACGCCTAAATGAGCAATTGGAAACTAAACAACTCAGAAAATGGTGGGGCGAAAAAGGTTTAAAATTGTGACCGATAATGTCACCAAGTTCTCCTATCTAATCCGTATTTTCGCCCTGCCATGAAAAGGCTTATTTTATTATTTATAGTACTAAGTGTTGCCAACGCTATGCAAGGAGAAATTATCTATACCGTTTCGTTTCCAAATCCCCAAACCCATTATGTATCGGTAGATTTGGAAATAAGCAAACCGAGTGGAGTTTTTACAGACATAATCATGCCTGTTTGGACGCCGGGATCGTACAAAATTAGAGAGTTCTCTCGTCACGTCGATAGCGTTATGGCTCAATCAGGTGGGCAAAATTTGGTTGTCGAAAAACAATCCAAAAATACATGGCGGGTATATTTCAAAAAAGGGATTTCAAACCTAAAAATATCGTATGAGGTTTATGCTTTCGAGCCCGGGGTGCGCACAAGTTATGTCGATGCATTTCAAGCATTTATACACGGAGTGTCGGTTTTTATGTATGCCGATGGCTATCAAAATCAAGCATGTAGCATTCGGTTTCGAATTCCCGAAAATTGGGAACGTATAACAGTGGCCTTGCCTGAAATTGCAAAAAACACCTTTGTGGCTGATAATTACGATCTTTTGGCCGATAGTCCGTTTGCCTTAGGAAAACACGATGTTCTTAATTTTGAAGTTAAAGGGGTGCCACACCGAGTGGCCATGTTGGGCGACGGCAATTACGATGCGCCTAAAATTATAACTGATTTTACTAA
>CAMDXE010000106.1 GCA_945878925.1 Chitinophaga pinensis | reverse complement strand
ATTTAATTATTGGCTCGGGTCCTACCGGACTTGGAGCAGCCTACCGTTTGAAGGAATTAGGGGTATCTGATTTTCGAATTCTAGAACAAGAAGGCTATATAGGCGGCTTGGCTACTAGCTTTGTCGATCCAAAAGGCTTTACTTGGGATGTAGGTGGGCATGTGCAATTTTCGCATTACGATTATTTTGATAAATTAATGCATAAAGCATTAGGCGATGATGGATGGCTTACACATCAGCGAGAGAGTTGGGTATGGATGAAAAACCGTTTTGTGCCCTATCCTTTTCAAAATAATATTCGCTATCTGCCAAAAGATAGCATGTGGAATTGCCTAAAAGGAATAATTGATAATTATCAAAATCCTCCTGCCGATGATACTAAACCTAAAAATTTCGAACAATGGATATTGGCCACTTTTGGGCAGGGCATTGCCGATGAATTTATGTTGCCTTATAATTTTAAAGTATGGGCCTATCCGCCGAGCGAAATGGCCTACAATTGGATTGGCGAACGAGTGGCAGTTACCGATTTAAAACGGGTGACAGAAAATATACTCTACGAAAAAGACGATTTAAGCTGGGGGCCTAACAACACGTTTCAGTTTCCAAAATTTGGAGGTACTGGCGCCATTTGGAAATCGGTAGGTGAGAACTTAATAGGGAATCATTTTTTTGATTTAAATACCAAAGTCACAAAAATAGACGCAGATGCTAAGGTTGTTTATATGCAAAACGGAGAAACCATTGGCTTCGACTATTTAATAAGCACCATTCCAATCGATACACTTTACCGAACCATAGAAAATGCGCCTGAAGCACTTACCAAAAGTGCGTCGGAATTGAAACATTCGCGAACCAATATTGTAGGCATTGGTTTAAAAGGAAAACCAAAACCCGAATTGGCCACAAAGTGTTGGATGTATTTTCCCGAAAACAATAGCCCCTATTATCGAATTACCGTATTTTCGAATTATAGCCCAAATAATGTGCCCGACATCAACACCCAATGGAGCCTTATGGCCGAAACAAGTGAGTCGTCGGCAAAGCCAGTTGATAGAGAACTGCTTATATCCAATACGGTTAAAGCGATGCTTGAAGATGGCTTGATAGAAAATGAAGCCGATGTGGTTTCCGAATTTTTGGTGAGTTACGAATATGGCTACCCAACACCTTCGGTCAATAGGGATGAAATATTAAACCCCCTAAGAACTTGGTGTGAAACTAAAAATATTTTCAGCCGTGGCCGCTTTGGAGCTTGGAAATATGAGGTAAGCAATCAGGATCATAGCCTCATGCAAGGCGTCGAATTAATTAATAAACTTGAATTGGGTGAGGCCGAAATTACCATTGATTTTCCTGCCATAGCCAATGCCGGAAAGCGATAGGAATTATCACTTGAAGTTATCAATTTTTAAGTATTCTAATCCAATTTATGAGTTTACATTTAAAGCATTAAATTAAGCAGTCAAATTGCCTTTGGATGGATTCATTTTTAAAGCCTCTTTTATCTTCAAAAAAATTAGGAAGCGCGTATCTTTGGCCGATTATTTTCACAGAAAATTAATAATGTTAAGCATACTTAAATTCTATCAAAAGGTTAATTAAATGAGAATTTATTTGGCGGTCATTTGGTTATTGTTGGCAAAAATGTCAATTGCGCAATTGCATACCCTTTCGGGCAGCGTTAGCAACCCATCGAATATGCCCCTCGCCGGTGTTACGATAAGGCTGTTAACCAACGATTCGCAACTTATTAAAGGAGATATAAGCAGCAGCACAGGATTTTTTAAGTTAAGCGATTTGCCTTCGGGAAAATACATCATTCACATTACCTCCATAGGATTTCAGGAGCTGTATATTCCTAAAACGATTGTCGATCGTTCCATTGTTTTAGCCCCAATAATTTTAAATTTAAGCTATTCGAACATAAAGGAAGTTACCATAAATGCTAATCATAAAATTGGCGAATTAAAAGGCGACACCTTGCAATACAATTCAGGGGCATTCAAAACTCATCAAGATGCCAATGCCGAAGAGCTAGTATCAAAACTGCCAGGCGTAACGCAAGACGATGGTAAATTAAAAATTCAAGGCGAGGCTGTAAAAACTGTATTGGTCGATGGCAAGCCATTTTTTGGCGACGATCCCAATGCGGTTTTAAAAAACATACCTGCCGAAATTATTGATAAAATTCAGGTTTTCGACCAAAAAAGCAATCAAAGCATGCTTACTGGTTTTGAGGATGGCAATACCACTAAAACCATTAATTTTATTACAAAAGCCCAGTTTAGGAACGGAATTTTTGGTAAAACTTCGGGCGGCCTTGGGTCCGAAACAAAATACAAGGGAACGGGTTCTCTCAATTTATTTAAGGATAAGCGCCGAATTAGCATTTTGATAAACAGCAATACCATTAATGAACAAAATTTTAGCGCCGAAGATTTAGTAGGAGTGATGAGCAGCTCGGCCAACGGTGGAAGCGCACGTTGGGGAGGCAGCAGCAATTCAGGGTCAAGTGGGAGTAGCCGCGGAGGCCGATCGTATAGCAGCCAAGGAAACGATGGATCTAGTTTTTTGGTGGATGCTAAAAACGGAATAGCAGCCACACATTCATTTGGATTAAATATGGCCAATTCGTTTAAAAAAATTGATTTAAATGGAAGCTATTTTCTGAATTATTCCGACCATTCGGCGCTTACGAATTTATACAGGCAATTTATTAGCAACGATAGCAAGGGTTTGGCCTATGACGAACAAAGCAACACCCAATCATTCAATACAAATCATCGATTGAACCTAAAAATGGAATGGAAACCGAATCCAAAAAATTCGCTTACCCTTCATCCAAAAATTTCATGGCAAAACAATGCCGGACAAAGCGATTTGGAGGGAGAAAATAAGCAACAACTAAAACCTTTGCTTTCCATTCAAAATAATTATAAAACCAATTTAAGAGGCTTTAATGCATCCGTTCCACTTCAGTATAAACATAGCTATATCAAAAAAGGCCGAACCTTGTCGTGCCATCTAAATCCAGCTTTCAACACTGTGGATGGAACCAACCATCTTCTATATTCAACTGCCGACTCGTTAGTATCGGATACGGCAAATCAAAGGGCAGATTTAAATAAGCTTGGGTTTAATGCATCGTCGGCCATCAATTATACAGAACCGATTTCGGCCAAAAGTCAAATTTTATTTACCATCCTTACTGGTGTTAATCAGATGGATTCGAAAAACAGCACCTTTACCCAACCCATACCCTCAAGTGTTGAGGGCCTTGATACGTCCTTATCAAATACATTTAAAACCCTGTATTGGTCGCAGGCCATTGGATCGAGCTATCGTTATCAGGAAGAGAAATGGAATATTAATTGTGGATTTTCAATTCAAAGGGCGCAGCTTAAAAATACCCAATCCTTCCCTTCGATTCCAGCTTCATACAAAATATTCTATAGCCTATTGCCCAATGCATCGTTTCATTATAAAATAAATGTGCAGCGAAATTTCCGATTGAGCTATAATAGCTCTAATAATGTGCCATCCATCGAGCAGTTACAAACGGTCATTAACAATAAAAATCCTTTGCTGCTTACAACAGGCAATGCCGATTTGAAACAAGATTGGCAAAATAATATTAGCGCGCGTTATACCTCTCTTAATCCCAAAAAGAATACCGCCTTGTTTTTATTATTGGGTGGAAGTATTTATAAGAATTATGTGGTCAACAGCACATTTATTGCCCGGAGCGATACGTTCATTACCCCATCAGTAAGGTTAAGTAAGGGGTCGCAACTGTCTAAACCCATTAATATGGATGGGTATTTTAATGTAAGGTCATTCGCGAATTATTCATTTCCTCTAACTAAACTAAAATCAAAACTCAATATCAATGCCGGCGCAACCCTAAGCAAAACGCCAACCATGATAAATCAAAACCTAAATTACGCCTACGCCTCCAATGGCAATTTAGGAGTATCACTGGTAAGTAGCATCAGCGAAAAGTTGGATTTTACGCTTTCGCACAATTCAAGTATAGGTTGGGTGAGAAATAGCCTGCAGCAACAGATGAATAGCAGATATGTAAATCAACTTACAAAATTCAAAATTCAAGCCAATCCATGGAAAGGATTCATAATCGTTAGCGATTTAAGCCTTCAAAATAACCACGGTATGTCGACGTCTTACAACCAAAACTATTTACTCTGGAATGCAGCGCTTGGGTATAAGTTTTTAAAAGATAAGAAGGCCGATCTACGATTGAGTGTGTTTGACCTAATGAATCAAAATACCAATATTTCGCGCAATATTACCGAAACTTATTACGAAGACGTTCAAACCAATAGTTTGCAGCGTTATTTTATGATTACGTTCACTTATACCATAAAACATTACAAAAACACAAAATCAAAATAATTATGTTTTTGCCAATACCATCAGTTTTTTTTAAGAAATAAGTATTTTCAGCTGCAGGATATAATCGTCTAGCCAATAAATAAAGGACTAGCATTTGTCAAATAACAAATGGATGTGTGTTAAATATGTTAATGACTCCTTTGGAATTTAAATTAAGTTTGCATGATGGATCAATATGAGCAATTTTTAAAATTTGTTTACGAAAACGGGACCGAAAAATCGGATCGTACAGGAACAGGTACAAGAAGTTGGTTTGGAGGGCAAATGCGTTTTGATTTAAAAGATTCATTTCCTTTAATTACCACCAAAAAGGTTCATCTAAAATCCATTATTTACGAATTATTATGGTTTATAAAAGGGCATACCAACATTAAATATTTAACCGATAATGGAGTAAGCATTTGGAATGAATGGGCTGATGAAGCTGGAAATCTGGGGCCCGTTTATGGCAAACAATGGAGGAGCTGGGAAGGAGCCGATGGCAAGACCTACGATCAACTAAAAGAAGTTATCCAAACGCTTAAAACCAATCCCGACAGTCGACGGATAATTATTAGTGCATGGAACGTGGCCGATATTCCCAAAATGGCCTTAGCCCCCTGTCATTGTTTTTTTCAATTTTACACCAAGCCGCCTACTGACGACCAAAAATCGAGGGGACTTAAAGGATCGCTATCCTGTCAGTTGTATCAGCGAAGCGCCGATTTGTTTCTGGGCGTTCCGTTTAATATAGCGAGTTATGCCTTATTTACACTAATGATGGCCCGTGAATGCAATATGGAGGCCTTCGAATTTGTTCATACATTTGGCGATGCCCATATTTATAGCAATCATTTCCAACAGGTCGAACTGCAACTGAGCCGACAAAGCAGGCCCTATCCAACCTTGAAGTTAAATCCAGATAAAAAATCAATTTTTGATTTTGATTTTGAGGATTTTGTGGTCAACAATTACGATCCACATCCTGGCATTAAGGCCCCTATAGCAATTTAGTAGCGTTTAACTTCGGCCTCTACCTCGTCCATTTCTCCATTGTCCCGAGCCTCTGTCGGAGTTGGGTTTCGAATGCCCTTTTTTGTTATTATCGCCAGCAGGCGAAGGTGTTTTTTCGATTGAAGTATTTCGCATTTGATAGGGATGATCGCTCATAATGGGTACATTTTTACCTATCAATTTATTAATATCTCTTAAATATTCTTTTTCTTCGGCATCACAAAATGACAGAGCTATGCCACTTGCACCTGCTCTTCCGGTACGGCCAATCCTATGCACATACGTTTCGGGAATATTTGGCAATTCGTAATTTATAACATGCGACAAATTATCGACATCAATTCCTCTGGCAGCAATATCTGTGGCAATCAATACACGGGTTGTACCGCTTTTAAAATTTGTTAAGGCGCGTTGTCGGGCATTTTGCGATTTATTGCCATGAATAGCTTCGGCCCCAATTCCAACCTTCGATAGATCCTTAACTACCTTGTCGGCGCCGTGTTTGGTGCGTGTAAATACCAAGGCCGATTTTATGGTTTTATCTTGCAGCAAATGATTTAATAAAGCTTTTTTGTCGCTTTTTTCAACAAGATAGATACCTTGTTTAACCGTATTAGCGGTAGAAGATACCGGAGTAACTTCGACGTGTTGTGGCTTATATAAAATTGTATTTGATAATTTTTGAATTTCTAATGGCATGGTAGCCGAAAAGAATAGCGTTTGCCTTTTGGCGGGTATTTTGGCAATTATTTTTTTTACATCATTGATAAAACCCATGTCCAACATGCGGTCGGCCTCGTCCAAAACCAAAATTTCTAAGTTTCTTAGATCAATAAATCCTTGATTCATAAGATCGAGCAATCTGCCGGGAGTAGCGGTAAGAATATCAATGCCTTTTTTTAGCGCATTGGTTTGAGGCAATTGCGATACCCCTCCAAAAACAACCAAATGGTGAAGGCCACAATTGCGCCCATAGGCTGCAAAACTTTCATCAATTTGAATTGCCAATTCACGCGTGGGCGTAAGGATTAAAGATCTTATTTTTCGAGGGCCGTTAAAATTTTGAGTGTTTTTTAATAGTTGTAAAATTGGAATGGCGAATGCAGCCGTTTTGCCTGTGCCGGTTTGTGCACATCCCAAAAGATCGTGCCCTTTGAGTATTATTGGAATAGATTGGCTTTGAATGGGAGTTGGTGTAGTGTAACCTTCGGTTTGAATCGCAGATAAAATGGGCTCAATTAGGTTTAAATTCTGAAATGACATGTTTAAAAGTTGTGTTATTTGTTACCGCTGTAAATGAAAACTAAAATCCTGAAGAGCGGTATCAAAAAGGAAAAGTTGTGAGAATGGTAAAGAATGGGTAGAGTTTTTAATGATGCCGCGAAGATAGGCTATTTTGGGGAGAGTTCGTTAATATGAAAGAAATGGAGCATGTTACTTGATCAAATTGAAGAGGGAAGAGAGCCGGGGATTATTCTAATTCGAGAAACAACTTTCATAGCGAAGTAAAATTAAGATTATTATGGATGGGACACATTTCAACAAATAATACTAATTTTAATTTTTATTTATTTCGCTAACTTTGTACTATTAATAAAGAAATATCCATGCTATCGAAAGATGTATTTATAGTTCATCCCTCTACTTCTGAGCAGGCAACGGCCTTGAAAGCCTTTATTAAAGCGTTTAAAATAAAATTTGAAGTTACCTCTGATCTAGAATCTTATAATCCCGAAATGGTTGCTAAAATCGAAAAAAGTCTTGAGGAGTTTAAAGAAGGTAAATTTAACCGGGTAAAAAAAGAAGATATAAATAAATTTTTAGGATTGTAGTGGGCTATCACTTAGATTTTTCACAACAATCTCAAGATGATATTGAGTATCATAAGTATTCGGGAAACAAAGCGGGATTAAAAAAACATGCCTGAGTACTTTCTAAAAAGTATTCCAATCAGTTTATTAAATAAATGGACTTAGTAGCTCGATTTTTTTATATACGAATCCACCCTTGATGCTCCTTCATTTTTTGGTGAGTCATGGGCACAGTAGTATTATTTTGGGCATTCGATGGTGAAGAAAATTGATGAATTTTAATGATATTTTTATACCCTAAAAAGTTAATTTTATTACATAATAGACTTCTTTATTGGCAATATTTTTGTGATATGAAAAACAAGCTGAAAACAGGATTAACCATTTTCTTAATAACAATTATAAACATGGCTAAGGCCGATTGGAAACAAGATACTACTGCCACCTTGCCTCGCTATATTGGAGGTATATATATGATAAATAAAGACATACGATTGGCATTGCATAATGAATTTGTTTATAGAACCACAAATGCAGGTAAATCATGGACTAAAGATAAATTATTTGCAAAAGGGGATTTTATGACTATTGGTTTTCAAAAAATTGAGTTTATTAATAATTCGATTGGGTTTATTCAATATCAATTTTGGAATAATAATGATATTTCAGGTTTATATACTTCATTGGATTCTGGAGTAACTTGGTCTAATATACCCTTAAAAACAAATTTTAAAATCAATGAAATACATTTTTTAACAGAAAAACATTGGTTAGCATATCACTACAAATCCATGGAACAAACAATAGATGGAGGGCTTACATGGCAAATTATTAAGTCTAACCTATCAGACTCAATTTTAATTGGTATAGAAGTGTTGGAGAAAAATGAATTATTTGCTGCAACAAGAAAAAATGATTCGATAGTTAATTTAAATTTGAGTTTGGACATTGGAAAAAACTGGGAAAAAATAGCGGAAATGAATTCCTATTCTGATTCTGACTCAATTTTAACGTTTGAATATTTTTTCCTTTTTAAAGTAATTAAAACTTCTTTGGGTTATTTAATATTGTATGGCAATCACTTTGAACCAAAAAGCGGTTACTCTAATTTATATGTATTAACCAAAGATAATAATAACTGGGTTATTAAGCCTTGTAATTTTAAGTTTGCTTCTCCAGTTTGCCAAATATTTAATTTAAAGGATACAATACATTTAATCACTGCTTATAATATTTATAAATCGGACGATTCAGGTAAAACTTGGTTTCCTGTTTTCAATATCGACAAATCCTCACCTTTTGACTTCATTGGATTTTATTA
>CAMDXE010000105.1 GCA_945878925.1 Chitinophaga pinensis | reverse complement strand
TGAATGCGCATTAATCCAAGTTCTTCGTGTGTAAAATCGCCATCGAAGGCTTTAACAGCGGCATCAATATCATCTTTTTGCGATTTTCTAAAATGATCGTAAATGTCGGCTTGTGTGGCTTCATCCATTAGTTCGTCAATAAAATATTTGATATTTATTTTGGTGCCTGTATAAACTATGTTTTCTAATTCGACTAACAGTTCCACAAAATTCATACCCAATGACGAACATAAATCTTCAAGATCCGCTTTTTTATCAATGTTTTGAATGATCTGAATTTTCTTCCCCGATTTATTGGCTACGGTTTTCAAAACCATATCTTGAGGCCTTTCTATTTCGTTTTCTTCAACATATTGGGCGATAAGCGCCACAAAGGGTTCTCCGAATTTTTTAGCTTTATTTTTTCCAACGCCTTGTATGTTTTCGAACTCCTCTAGCGTTATTGGATACTTTGTAGCCATTTCTTCCAAGGCGGTTTCTTGAAAAATAACATAAGGAGGAAGATTTTCTCTTTTGGCCACAAATTTTTGCACTTCTTTTAATCGGCCAAACAATTCCTCATCATACACATTTTCGATCTGGAATTGTTCAAAATCTTCGTCCGACACTTTTTCGAATTCCTGATCAACGCCTATTTTATGGCTAATCGGATTTTTTATGTATTTTTCACCTTTATCGGTAATGCTTAAGAGTCCATAATTTTCAATATTTTTTTGAATATAGTTTTCAAGCAAGGCCAGTCGTATAACACTTTTCCAGTAGTTTTCGTTATTTTCGCTTCCAGCACCAAAGGTTTCGAGTTTGTCGTGCCGATAAGCCTTTATTTCGTCCGATTTTTCTCCTCTAATTAAATCAATGATATGGGTTTGATTTACTTTTCCGGCTGTTTCCTTAACTGCTTCTAACACATCGCTAAGGGATTGTGTAACGTCGTTCATGGTTTTAGGGTGTCTGCAATTGTCACACATTTTGTTACAATTTTCCTCGTCAAAATTTTCACCAAAATAATGCAACAGTATCTTTCGTCGGCACTGCGAAGATTCGGCAAAGCTCGACATTTCGAAAATAAGCTGTGAGCCAATCTCTCGCTCGGCTACAGGCTTATCTTTCATAAATTTTTCTAGTTTTTCGGTATCAGCAGGATTGTAAAATAGTATACAATCTCCGTCCATACCATCTCTGCCGGCTCTTCCGGTTTCTTGATAATAGCCTTCGAGCGATTTTGGTACGTCGTAGTGAATTACACAGCGAATGTCGGGTTTATCAATACCCATGCCAAAGGCTATTGTGGCTACAATAACATCGGCATCTTCTTTTAAAAATGCATCTTGGTTAATAACCCGTGTTTTGGCATCTAATCCCGCATGGTAGGGTAAGGCTTTTATTCCATTTGCTACCAAAATGGAGGCAATTTCTTCAACTTTTTTTCGGCTTAAACAGTATATTATTATTGATTTGCCGCGACGTGCGTTAATGAGTCCTAAAATATCTTTCAGCGTTTTATCCTTCTTGCCTTTTTCTTTTACTTCGTAATACAGATTGCCACGGTTAAAGGATGATTTATAGACAATGGCATCGTTCATTCCTAAATTTTTCTGAATGTCGGATTGCACTTTAGGGGTGGCAGTTGCCGTTAGAGCCACAATTGGCACATCGTCAATCGATTTAATAATTTGCTTAATTCTGCGGTATTCGGGCCTAAAATCGTGACCCCATTCCGAAATGCAATGTGCTTCGTCTACCGCTACAAACGAAACTTTAATGGATCGAAGAAATTCGACGGTTTCCTCCTTTTTTAAGGTTTCGGGCGCCACATACAATAACTTTGTATGTCCTGAAACTACATCTTGTTTTACTTTGGCCGAATCTGTTTTGCTTAACGACGAATTTAGAAAATGAGCTACCGCATCATTATCGCCAAATCCTCTTATCAAATCTACTTGATTTTTCATTAAAGCAATCAAAGGCGAAATAATTATGGCAGTGCCACCTTGTATTAAAGCAGGCAGCTGATAGCATAACGATTTACCAGCTCCTGTTGGCATTATTACAAAACAATCATCGCCCTGCATAATGGACTGTATGACCAATTCCTGGTTTCCCTTATAACTATCAAAACCAAAAAACTCCTTTAGTTTACCTCTTAAATCCAGCTCTTCCACATTCATATTTTAAATACTACGTTCTAATTATTATTAATGCCACTAAATTAATATTTTGAATGCCAAACTTGCAAGCATTATATTTATTTTTGCAGCCAAAATTTATCGACTTATTGGAAAATTTCCGCGAAATAAAAGAAAATGGAATTAAAACGTTGCAGATTGAGGCAGAATCTGTAAACAATCTCATTAATTTTATAAACAATGATTTTGCCGAATCGGTCCATAAAATACTAAATTCAAAAGGAAGACTTGTAATTACTGGGATTGGAAAGAGTGCAATCATTGCCAATAAAATTGTGGCAACGCTTAACAGCACTGGCACACCATCCTTATTTATGCATGCTGCCGATGCCCTGCATGGCGATTTGGGTATGATTCAATCTGATGATATTGTGTTATGCGTTTCGAAAAGTGGCGAAACTCCCGAAATAAAAAACTTAATACCCCTTTTAAAAAGTAGAAAAAATATATTGATTGGCATGGTTGGTCAAATGGATTCGTATTTAGCCAAACAATGCGATTATGTTATTAACACGACTGTTGAACGAGAAGCATGTCCAAATAACCTGGCGCCCACATCAAGTACTACGGCACAATTGGCCATGGGCGATGCCTTAGCCGTGTGCTTATTAAAAGCGCGAAAGTTTACAAAAGGCGATTTTGCACAAGTTCATCCGGGAGGGGCACTGGGCAAGCAATTGTATCTTACTTTAAAAGATTTTATTTTTGATAACAGCAAACCGCTTGTCAATGAAGAGTCTGATATTAAAAAAGTCATTATTGAAATTTCAAATGGACGATTAGGTGCCACAGCGGTATGCGATATTCAAGGTGCCTTAATTGGAATAATAACCGATGGCGACATAAGGCGCATGCTCGAAAACCACGATTCAATAAATCATTTAACCGCAAAAGATATTATGGCATACAATCCCATAACTTTGGAGGCTGATTGTATGGCCATGCAAGCCGCCATGGTTATGAACGAAAAGAAAATTACACAGATTATAGTAACCGAAAATAATAACTACATTGGAATTGTTCATTTTCATGACTTAAATAAAGAAGGAATAAGCTAATCGAATCGAATGAGTGAAAATTTTGCAGTAATTATGGCTGGTGGAGTCGGGAGTCGATTTTGGCCCATAAGCCGAACCCATAATCCAAAACAATTTTTGGATATACTTGGCACTGGTAAAACGTTGATACAAATGACTTATGATCGGTTAATTCATTTATTTGAACCGAAAAATATTTTTATTGTAACTAACGATTCTTACTGCGATCTTGTTAAGCAACAACTTCCACAGGTTTCAAACGAAAATATTTTACTTGAGCCAGCCTTAAAAAATACGGCACCTTGTATAGCCTATTCGGTTTATAAAATATATGCACTACATCCAGAGGCTTGCATTACCATAGTGCCATCCGATCATTTAATTACCGATGAACATACCTTTTTAGGCAAGTTAAAGGAGGGTATAAATTTTGTAAACCATAATCCAGCCATTGTTACACTCGGCATAAATCCAACACGCCCAGATACTGGTTACGGTTATATTCAGTTTTTGACCGAGGAAGTTGAGGAAAATATTTTTAAAGTAAAAACATTTACCGAAAAACCAACCCTCGAAATAGCCGAAACGTTTATCCAAAGCGGCGATTTTTTGTGGAATGCTGGTATTTTTATGAGCAGTGCCAAAACTTGGATAGATGCTTTTGAAAAACATCTGCCCGAAATTCACGACTTATTTAAAGCAGGAAAGAAATTTTATAATACCCCACAGGAATCGGAGTATATTTCGCGAAGCTATCCACTTTGTTCAACCATTTCTATTGATTTTGGAATTATTGAGAAAGCAAAAAATGTATATGTAATACCCTCGTCGTTTGGATGGAGCGACTTAGGAACCTGGCGGTCCGTAAAAGAATTGGTTTCGGCTAACGACGATGGAAATGTTATAATTGGCCAAAATATTATAAATAGGGAAACACAAAATTGTTTTGTTTACAATACTTCAGGCGGTTTAATCGTTTTACAAGGCGTGCGCGATCTTATGGTGGTTGAAAGTGACGATGCTCTTATGATTTGCCATATAGAACACGAACAAGAAGTTAGACTTATTGTGGCCGACATAAAGGACGAATATAACGGGAAATACAATTAAAAGGGTGCTGTTTTAAAAAAATGAAGCGAATTGTAAGCCGGCTAATAATCAGTAGTTTTTGTATACTGTTATTTACATCCTTTACCAAACAGCGGCATTCCCTCTCAATTTTTGAAGACGTTTATTCGTGTATTGACTACCAAAAAAATACGATAAGCCGCGGAACCGATAAATATTTGTTTTCGTTTTACAATCATCTCGATCATTTTATTAAAACCCGAATGGGCAAGATAAACATTGTTCATATCGGCGATTCGCATATACAGGCCGATTATTTGACCAATGAAACACGCCGCTTGTTTCAACAAACTTTTGGCAACGGGGGAAGGGGTTTTTTGTTTCCGTTTAGGATGGCCAATACCAATAACCCTATTAATTACAGCGTTTCGTTTGGCGGCCGATGGAGCAATTGTAAGGCAGTGCAAGCCGGAACAGGATGTAGTTTGGGACTTAATGGCCTGGTAATTTCAACCCGCGATAGCAATGCCTATATGATGATAGACCCCGACAGGTTGGGGAAAGAGGATTACAGTTTTAGTAACCTTAAATTGTTTTATCAAACCGATGCCGAGAGTTTTACGCCAAACTTTAAACGCAATAGCGATCGTGATTTTTATTTTGATGAATTGCCAGTTGAAGATGGATATTCTCAATTTTACTTCGATAAGCCACAAGATTCGGTATTTTTAAATTTATCGAAATCGTTTCCTGGGCAAAACCATTTTCAATTTTATGGCCTAAGCCTCGAAAACAGCAACCATGGGCTATTGTATCACGCCATAGGATTGAACGGAGCCTTTACAAAAACCTTCAATAAAAGTGCTTTATTTACCAAACAACTAAGCGCTTTAGAGCCTGATTTGGTTATTGTATCGTTGGGAACCAATGATAATTTTATGCCCGAAAGTAGATATTGCGGGTATTGTATTAAAGATAACCTTCGCACTTTGCTCGACAATATTCGTTTGTCGAAACCAGGGGTATCCATCCTGTTGGTTAGCCCTGGCGATTTTTATATGAAAAACGGAACCCATACCAATACAAATGATAATTATAGGAGGATATTATTCGAATTGGCCGAGGAGTACAATTGCGGTGTTTGGGATTTTAATGAGGTAATGGGTGGAAATTATTCAATTAAATGTTGGACAAAAAATGGTTTGGCAAGGGCCGATTATGTGCACTATTCAAAAAAAGGATACGAAGTTCAGGGGCAATTGCTTTACCGAGCCATAATGGACTCGTATGAAAAAAGGTTTAATTAAATAGAATAGGAAAATATAAAATAGAAGAATACGTAAAGTATGATTGGTAAAATAAACAAAACAAGTAATAGATTTAAGACCCTAATAAAATGCTAACCCTACGCGAAATATTTGTTTTTTCGGAAACCTCGCCTCTGCTTTTTAGTCAGTATTTGTTTATATTTATTTTCACCGTCATGTATGGGATATATGCATTTATACACGACAGGCTTCATTTGCGCAGTTTCTACCTAATTTGTTTTGGTGTATTTTTTTATTACCGCACCGGCGGATGGTTTTTTTCGCTTCTGGTGCTTTCTACCATTTATGATTTTTATCTGGCCAATGCCATTTATTATTCGAAAAGCCACTTTAAAAGGAAATTTTATTTAATTTTAAGTTTATCCATTAACCTTGGCCTCTTAGTATTTTTTAAATATACAAACTACTTCGCCAACATTGTTAATGACCTTATTGGCACTCAGTTTCATCCGAAAAATATATTTTATATAGCCTCAAATTCTTGGTTTGGTACCGACTTCGACATTAGTAAGATTATTTTGCCTGTCGGTATTTCATTTTTTACATTTCAAACCTTAAGCTATACCATTGATGTGTATAGAAAACATATTGAACCAGCCAAAAATATTTTGGACTTTGGATTTTTTGTAACCTATTTTCCTCAATTAATTGCGGGTCCAATTGTGAGGGCTGCTGATTTTTTACCTCAAATAGCCAAAAAATTTAGTTTAACCGAACGCGAATTAGGCCATGCCATATTTTTGATTATGGGTGGTTTTATCAAAAAAACAGTTATTTCAGATTATATAAGCATCAATTTTGTGGACCGTGTTTTTGACGATCCTCAATTGTATTCTGGATTTGATAATTTAATGGCTGTATACGGTTATGCCATCCAAATTTATTGCGATTTTTCGGGTTATAGCGACATGGCTATCGGTATTTCGTTATTATTAGGATTTAGGCTGCCACTCAATTTTAATTCGCCTTACGTTTCGCTATCTATTACCGAGTTTTGGAGGCGATGGCACATTTCGTTAAGCACCTGGCTTAAAGATTATTTATATATTTCGCTTGGCGGCAATCGCTTTGGAAAAATACGAACCTATATAAATTTGTTAATTACTATGCTGCTTGGGGGGCTATGGCATGGAGCGGCAACCAAGTTTATTATTTGGGGAGCCTTACATGGCGGAGCATTAGCCATACATAAAATGTATTTGGAATATGTACCATGGGCTGGTAAACAAAACAGCAAGCTCTATACAATATTAGCAGGTTTAGTTACCTTTCACTTTGTGTGTTTCTGCTGGATTTACTTTAGAGCCGACGATGTGCCATCGGTAAAACTGATGTTGGATCGGATATTTACAAATTTTTCGATTTCTGATGTTGTGCTTAAAGCCCAATCGTATTATAAAGTTTTTAGCTTTATTTTGATTGGATATTGCCTGCATTTTATTCCAAAACAGGTTAAACTAATTGTGGAAGAGCGCTTTACCCTAATGCCCATGTTAGTAAAAGTAGGAGTTGTGGCATTCATCATTATTGCAGCTTATCAGGTGGCAAGCAGCGAGGTGCAACCTTTTATTTATTTTCAATTTTAGGGCAACGTATTTTTGAATTTCCTTCTACCAATTGGATAGAAATGAAATAGAAATAATGAGCCAAATTGAACACCCTAAAATATTTTTAGGCTTACACTCAAACGCCATGAAAACAACTAAAATAGGAAAGCGATTAGGATCAGACGAGAGCAGGAACTTTTCTAATTTAATATTAATGCTTTTGTAATCTTATTCTGTGAATTGGATAATTGAACATAATATATCCCTCTAGGGATTTCTGATAAATCAAAAGAAGTTGAATTATTTTTAAATGAAGGTTCTAAAGTTCTAATTAATTTTCCAATGCAATTTGTTATCCGAATAGATGAAGGGATAAATGAATTATTAGTTAATTCAACTTGAATTATTCCATTTGAGGGGATGGGGTAAATCTTTACATTTTCCAAGGATATTTCCGATAAATAAAGCCTGGAATCATGCGCTACCTTTTGACACTGTTTATTATTCAAAAATTCTGATTTAGTTTCTTTTTTTATACTGTCATTTCCATAACCAGACAAATAAACAGTGCCACAAAAAGTTGTATTATTGTTATCGGTATCCCAAGTCATCTGCAATTGTACAGCAACAGTATCTTCTGATCCAGGCAAGATAATTCTTGAAGGATAGCGAAAATAGAAACCGTATAATACATTGCCAAACGATATATCAATCCCATATTTATCACTCTTTTTTATACTGTCAGGTCCATTATTTTTAATAATAAATTTAGCGTTATAGCTCCCTTTAATTCTCGAAATAATTGTATCTTCTGCTTTCGGAGTAAGCACAACTAGTTCTGTATCTACTTTTCTTCCCTGCCCTGATCCATAAAAATTTGATAAAAAGAGGATCCAAATTAAGAATAGATAATTTTTCAATGTATGATAGTAAGCTTTGAATAAAATGAAGTTAAATTGTTGAAACCCTTCACAAAATAAACGCCAGTTGGTAAATCATCGGTAGTTATTAATTTTCCCTTGTTAAAATTATTTAATTGATATTCCTTTAATATTATCCAATTTGAATTGAAGATGGCAATATTTGTCATCTTCAAGTTTTCAGCAAATCCAATGTTAAAGAATTCATTTGCAGGATTTGGATAGATAATGAATTGATTTGAACTGACTAAAATATTAATATTACTGGTAGCTGAACGATGTTGAACTGTTATATAATTAGAATTGTCCTTTTGCCAATTATGTGATTCCCTTCTTAAACTATCAGGTGATCTATTGTATGCAGTTAAACCACCAATCCCAAGGATATAGTAGTTGTTATCATATGGAGCATTAAATGGAATATTAAGGCTAAAAACTTCAGAATCACCTGCTGCAAT
>CAMDXE010000104.1 GCA_945878925.1 Chitinophaga pinensis | reverse complement strand
TCACATTCAATAGCCCATTTAGGTAAGCGCCTTTTATGCCCAGTCGAAGTTTATCTTTTAAAAACATACGCGAATAGGTGGCGCTAATATCATTATAAGCCATGAGATCATATCCGAAATTAAAATTAAGATCTTGGCCTAAGTTTTGGCCGGCATTACCGATAAGTAAAAGACCAAAAAAATCTTTTGGAAACGAAAATTGGCTTTTCATCTTTTCGCTTAGGCAAACTGTAAAATTACTTTTTCGGAGCTTAAAACCAAAGTATATCAAATCCCAGTCGGCTTCTAAATTAATTCGATTGGTTTTGTTTAATGAATTATAAAACGACATGGGATGAATATTAAGTCGGTTCGAATCATCGACTGATATTAATTCTTTTATTTTAAAGCCGGTATTATTGTATAAAACGTGAATGGATGCCAAACCGGGCATGCTAATAAATAGCCTCGAATCGCTTACTTGAGCTGGGTTTAGATGTATGCGCTGCGGTAAGGTGTGCATATTGGTCATGGTAAGATTAAGTTGACCAAATCCATTAGGAAGGCCAAGCGTACCCAAAAGCAAACACGCCATTATCCTTTTTAATATTCGCTTATTCATTTGCCGGCAGTTAACTTAAGTTTGGCTTTCATGCCAATTTTAATTCCTAAACTGTAATTGCTATAGAACTTTACACTGGGGTAGCTCCCCCCCTGACTTATGGTGCCCAATTCGGCTCTAAGTTTCACTTTAGCTAATCGGCTTAAGCGCTTGGCTCGAAGAATATCAAAAATAAAGTCGCTTGTTTTAGTTGTTTTGGCAATTACTTTTCCATCGGTCCCAATGGCCGCCGATTCTATAAATTTATAATTTCTCGAAGGAAATAAAGAATCGAATGTCCCCCCGAGCGAATCCATGAAATACACCTGTGTGAAAAGGTCAATTGGGTAGCCATTGATGCCGGTAAATCGCAGGGTTACCGCTTCGATAATTTCTTGATCAGGCATTTTAAAACTAAGGTCTTTATTGCCCTCTAATACAAAATTGTAAATGCTGCCGTATAATGGCAATTCTACATCCAAAATTATTTTCAACTGGCTTAAATCGCTTACAAAATTGCGTTGCTGTTTGCCATTTGGGTTCAAATTTATATAGGCCTTAAATATCAGATGCTTTGGCTTTTGATTTATGGCCGTTTTAATATTGCTCGTGCTTTGATTAAGCAAAACTGAATCGTAAAGCATTTGACCAAATTGCGATATATTAGGCAAAGGAATAGGGAGCGGATCGGGCACACCAGTAACGGCTGTTTCGGGTTGGCCCGAAGTATAAGTAGCCAATTTCGTAAACCCAGCTTTTACAGGAACCCCAAATGAATTGCCACATATTATTTTTATTTTCGGGTCTTCAATTTTCACAACCGTATTATTATCATCAAATACGGTTAGGTCTATTGTATCGCCTTCATCTAACAAATTAACTTGGCCTATGTAGCCATAAAAACGGCTAAACTTAAGGCCCTGAAAATTTAAATCGATATTCATTTGATCGGCCGTAGTAATGGTTTCGGTAGTGGCATTCAACGATAACTCATATTTTAAATTCACACAATTGTAGCCAAGGCCGCCCTTGGTTAAATTCCAATGATAGCCTTCTAAAAGGGTATTGTTGCTGGCCAATACAGGTATTGATGAGCCATAAGCAAAGGGAACATTAAGGCTTAAAATGGTGACGCCTTTTTTTGCATCTTCAATGGTAATTTTTAAGGCTCCACTTGTTTTTATTTCGCTAGCCAATGAGGCTACCATCGCTCCCGCTTTCAACCATATAGAGTCGATTTCGCGGCTGCCTATCAAAAATGAATGAACCGATTGCGCAGTTATAGTAATGCCTTGACCATTCATCAGAGCATTGGCTTGCGCCGCGCTTAAACTCATCGTTTGATTAAAATTTTGATTGGGTATGATGACGGCCTTTTCGGCAGTGGTCGAAAATATTTGCCCACGATAAACCAATGAAATATACCCTTCGTTGTTTTGCCTAATAAACGACGATCCTGAAGCTATTAAATTCGAAAGACTTAATTCGTCGCTCACGAGCGGAATGGCATATTCGGGATTGATGGCCTCCATATTTATCCCTTTGGTTTTAAATTCTTCGGGCACACAAGAGCTCATAAGCAGCAAGTAGGAAATAAACCAAGGCCCAGTTATAATTTTCTTTAACATAAAGTTTAAAAAAATACCTTTGCAATTTCGGAAAATTTTTAATAGAAAAGAAAACAAATATGAATAATTTTTCATCACGATCCATTTCCTTGGCCTCATTTTGTATGGCCTTCGCCATTATTTTTGGAGCTTTTGGGGCCCATTATTTAAAAAACACACTATCGCCTAACCATCTTTTAACCTTTGAAACAGGCATTCGTTACCAGGTTTATGGAGGTCTTGGCTTATTTATTCTTATACTTTTATCAAAATTTTATAGCGTAAATCTACGGAGTCCCGTTTGCCTTTTGGGCATTGGGATTTTAATATTTAGTGGAACCCTTTATTTTTTAGCCCTTCGCACAATTATGGGTATCGAAGGAATGGCTTGGATAGGGGCAATTACGCCTATTGGTGGAGGGTGTATGATAGCTTCGTGGATTTGGACGGCCTTTATCTTTTATAAACTCAAAACAAAGTAATTTTTTAATAAGCGGTTTAAATCTAAGCATCGATTTATGAAAAAACTTTTGTTAATAAGGCATGCCCAAACCGAAGATTTAGCCAAAGGGAAAGATATAAATAGATCCCTAACTGCAAGAGGATCGCTGGATTGCGAGCTTATGAGCGAGCGGCTTATTAAGCAAAACTTTTTTCCCGATTGTATTATATTAAGTCCGGCCATGAGAACTCAGCAAACCTCCACAAAGCTACTAAACCATTTAGGTTTGAACTCGATAAATAAGGTCGTATGCAATGGATTGTACCAGGCCTCGGCTTCTTTTATTTTGGATGAAATAAGCCTTGTTAATTCAAAGGTAAATTCGTTGGTCATCATAGGCCATAATCCAGGAATTAGCGAATTGCTTAATTTTATGGGCAACAAAATTTTGTTGGGTTTGCCAACATGCGGCATGGCTTTATTGAACTTTGAAACCGAATATTGGACCGACTTGTTGACCCTAAAGGGAGAATTAATTTGGTTAAATTGGCCATCCATGCCAGAATAGCTTATGGTGGCTATTGGCTTTAGCAATTTTTGCTTGCTTCCTTTTAACCTGCCATGCCCTAAGAAATTTCCAATATCCAAGTGAATTCCTTAAATTTGAATCATTAAATAATGCCATGACAAAGCAAACTATAATTGAAAAAACCATAAAAATTATAAATCAGCTTCCTGTGGAGAAAGCAGTAGAGATTTCTGATTTTGCTGACTACATTATTAAAAGATATGAAGCTCAAGCGTTGGTTCAGGACATTCAAAATATGTTAGCAGATAGTAATTCGTTTGACTTCTTAAATAATGAAGAAGACCTTTATACAGAAAAAGACTTAAAGGAAAAGTATAATGACTAAAGGAGATATCATCCTTGTGTCATTCCCGTTTACTAATTTCATAGGACGTAAACTTCGACCGGCAGTCATACTTTTTGAAACAGCACTTGATTTCACAGCTTGTTTTATTACTTCCCAAACTAATTGGGAAGAACCAACAGATGTTTTGCTAATACCAAGCAAGGCCAATGGACTAAGAAAGGAATCTCTAATACGTACAAGTAAAATTGCAACCATCGACAGACAATTAGCCAAAGGGTTGTTAGGAAAACTTCATCCAAATGAAATGAACCAATTGGACAAAAAACTCAAAATACTTCTTCAATTAAAATGATCGAAAAGGCAATTACTGTCAACGGTCTACTCTTCCTTACGACCCAATATTTTTGATTTTAGAAAAAGGGATTGAATCCAATTTTCATCAGCTTCCTCCTTTTGGATAGGCTCTTCTTTAAGATCGCTCAAATTGGGCTGGCCGGCATCTACCCACGCGGTATACCATAGCGAACCAATTAAATTTACCGAAGCCCTTGCTCTTCGTTCTACCATACCATTGAGAAGCGTATGGTAATAGGCGCAAAATTTTTCGTTATAGCCCTTAACATTGCTGCGCCCTTTAGATTGAATTATATATTTATTGGGAAATTTTTGAGTGGCTATTTTTTCAAAATACAAAACACTGTCGAGCGCTGCAAAACTTTGTGTAAACCGTTCCCAAATGGTTTCGGAAACCGAAGGCAAATAGGATGCCCTTCCGGTAAAAAAATCATAATCCGATTCGTATAACTCGTATAACCTTGACTCCCACAGGCTATGTATACCTTCCTGAGCAGTCAATTGCCCATTGTAATTTTCGGTCGAATGCAAAGGCACATGCAAATCGGCAGCATAATGACCTAAATCGGCACTTAGCTTAAGAATCAAATATAAATTTTTTTCGACCATGGCTTTGGTTAATTGAAGCTGTATGCGCTGCAAATGCCAAGTAACTATGCCATAAGCAAGAAGCGTGTCTTCCGAATATTTTAGCACGGCATTATTCCATGAATAGGGTATGGTATCGATGGGTGCTTTTTTTTCGTAGTGGTCGGTATCCAAAAAATGCCTACAGGCTTCATCGGCAAACGCATAGCGTCGCTTATCGGCATTCACTGCTTTTTCGGTTATATAATTTAAATGGGGTTTGTAAAATTTAAACAATTCGGGAGGCAAGGTAAAAACGGCAGCGTAATTTAACTGTTTGTGAGCTTTGAACCCCCACCCCACGGCCACGTTTGGCTGTAAACACAAACCACAAAAAATGAGGCCATAAATTTTTAATTTATTCATATTGTTCCCATGGATTGGCATTTTTTGGAACATACCTAAAGGTAAAACTCGGCTTCTCAGACTCCGTGTTTTCTAGAGCAGGGTCCTTTGCATTTGCTATATCATCCTCCTGCATCCAATACTGGTTTTCCTCATCCATAGTGTCGTCGTCGTCGTCGGGCGAAATATTCTCAATAGGTTTTTGAGGGCCTTTGTTGCGCAGCAAAACGGCCATTAGCATTCCCGAAATTGCCCCCCCAAGATGCCCCTCCCAAGAAATATTTTCTTTTATTAGCAATACATAATCGGGAAAAATACCCCAAAACAAACTGCCGTATAAAAACACCATGAGCAAGGCCACTGCTGCCAAATTACGATGCCCGCGAATAATGCCCGAAAGCAATAAAAAAAAGACCAAGCCATAAACCAAACCACTGGCTCCAATATGTATTGTATTTGGCAATCCAATACACCATAAAATCATTCCACCCATAAGCCAAACCACTAGGCTTATAAGCCAGGTAAGTTTTTTAAAATAATAAAACAAAAAACTTCCAGCCACCAGCAAGGGTACGGAATTGCTGAACAAATGTTCCATATTTTCGTGTAAAAATGGCATCAAAAGTATGCCCACTAATCCCGACAATTCTAAGGGTTTTAATCCAAGTTCCTCGGCATGCCATCCTAAATCTATGTTTAGAAAATAGAGGAGCCACATGCCTAAAACCATGATCAAAGGATACATGGCATAGTCAAACATCGACCAAGCTAATCGAACCATTTTCCGAAAATACTTAAAATATTTTTACCTTACACAAGGCCCCTACAAATAAACGATACGGAATTGGAATTTTAGCCTCTGTTTTTTAAAAAGGCATTATAATTCTGAATTTTTAGATTCCTTAAAAATAAGAGCGGCCACCCTATCGGAGGCCCCTTCATGGCCAACCAATTGCCTTAAATCGGCGTACGAATTGAGCATGGCCGAGCGCGAGGGTTCTGTCATTATTTTATCTAATTCGCTCCTTAAATTAGTAACGGTTAGCTGGTTTTGTATAAGCTCGCTAACGATTTTGGCACCTGCTATTAGGTTTACTAAAGAAATAAATTTAACCTTAATAGCCAATTTGGCAATGGCATAATTTATAAAACTCGTTTTATAACATACCACTTGCGGAACATTTAAAAGGGCTGTTTCGAGGGTAGCCGTCCCCGATGTTACTAAGGCCACTTTGCTGTGATTTAATAAATGGTAGGTTTCATCGCTTAATAACTGGATGTCGGAAAAATGCTTAAATTTATTAAAATAAGTGAGTTTAAAATTAGGAGCAATAGCCAAAGCAATGGTATACTTTTCTTTATAAGGCTGTATGCTTTCGAGCATTATTGGTAATATGGCTTTAATTTCCTGATAGCGACTTCCGGGCAATAAGGCAAGAATGGGCTTGGTTTCCAATTTGTTTTTTTGAAAAAATTGCAAATCGCTTTTATGTCCAGCAATGGCATCCATCAGAGGGTTGCCAACATAATAAACCTTGTAATTAAATTGCTTATAAAACTCGACTTCAAAAGGCAGAATGACATAAAGAAAATCGATGATTCGCTTGATTTTAAATGCCCGTTTTGTATTCCAAGCCCAAACCTTTGGCGAAATATAGTAATGCGTTGTAAATCCATGGCTTTTGGCCCACCCTGCAACTTTTAGATTAAATCCGGGATAATCGATAAAAATTAATCGATCAGGATTATATTGTAGAATGTCTTTTTTGGCATGGCTTAGCAATTTAAAAATTTTAGGAAGATTTAACAAGACCTCTACAAAACCCATAAAGGCTCTCTCTTTGATATGGCTCACCAAAGCCGCTCCTTCGGCATGCATCCTATCGCCTCCCCAAACCCTAAATTCGGCTTGAGAATCGAGGCGTTTGATGGATTTAATTAGATTGGCACCATGCAAATCGCCTGAAACTTCGCCACATACTATGTAATATTTCAAAATCTAAGCCTAGTGTTTTAATTTGTTAATATTAATAGCCTGATGTCTATCCTATTTTTTTAATTATGGCTTACCAAATAAATTGATAGACAATAAACAATCCATAAATAATGGTAGCCATTAAAATACCCCTTGGCAACTTTGTAAATCCTGTATTAAATGTCAATAAAAATATAGCAAGATTACCAATTAAGCCTATGCGAATAAAGGCCGATAGCAAACGATGCTGAAACAGATCGGTAATAAAAATAATAAAAGAATCTATAATATTTTCTTCGAAATAAATTACTAGAAGTATACTCAATGGAATTAACATTCCAATGCTAAATCCGAGCCAATGTTTATCTATTTTTTGTATCAAAAGTTCCAGGTATTAAGTGTTTCTATAGCATGATAGGCAGTAAGGTCAAACTGGGTAGGAACAACTGATACGTATCCGTTTTCCATAGCCCATTCGTCGGTATCGTTTCCTAAATCGTTATTTACAAATTTTCCGCTAAGCCAGTAATATTTTCGTTTATGCGGATCGATTCGTTCATCAAATTCTTCAACCCATTTGGCGTTAGCTTGCCTGCAAATTTTTAATCCTTTGATTTCCGATAGGGTTCCTTTAGGTAAATTTACATTCAGGAGTGTGCCATTTGGCAATCCGTTTTCCAAAACTTTTAAAGCTATAAGCTTAACATAATGCTTGGCTGCCGAAAAATCGGCATTAAAATTATAATCGTTAATGGAGATGCCAATGGAGGGAATCCCCTCAATCGCGCCTTCAACGGCGGCGCTCATGGTTCCACTATAAATTACATTTATCGATGAGTTTGAGCCGTGATTAATGCCCGACACCAACAAATCGGGGCGCCGATGCATCACTTTATCCACTGCCAATTTCACACAATCGGCTGGCGTACCGCTACATTGATACGCTTCAATACCGTCGAATAGTGACACTTTTTCGAGCCTCAATGGGTGGTTCATCGTTATGGCATGGCCCATTCCACTTTGTGGGCTATCGGGCGCCACAACTATTACTTTGCCCAGTTGTTTCATGCTTTCGACTAAAGCTGCTATACCGGGTGCAGTTATTCCGTCGTCGTTGGTCAGTAATATTAGGGCTTGTTCCATTTACAATTTCAAACTCGCAAGTTTGATGCTTCTGCTTTTAAAACGGCAAATATAATTTTTTTAATACAAAAAAGCCCCGCCGAAGCGAGGCTCAATATTCTTTGAAAATTGAAATTATTTTACAGGAGCAGGCACGTTGCTAGCTGGCGCATTTGGAACCGCCTGACTGGGTGCTGCATTTTCGATATTGGCTTTCATCATCGATTCTTTGCCCGATTTTTGGCTACCCGAAATAAAAAACGGACCAGTGAGCGAAAGAACCAAAAGTGATACAGCAAGAATCCATGTGATTTTTTCGACTCCTTCGGTTGTTTTATTAACGCCTAAAATTTGATTAGCCGCCGAAAAATTGGAAGCTAAGCCCCCACCCTTAGGATTTTGAATTAATACGATTCCTATTAAAAGAATGCACGCAATTATGGTAAGCCAGGTTATTAATGTAAACATAATTATAGTCGGTTGATTAGTTCTTGTTTGATTTTATTAATTTGAGTCGCAAAAATCTCCTTTTTATATGGATTTTGCAATATTAATTTTTCGTAAATTCCAAGGGATTGATGAAGGTGCCCTTGCTTGTAAAAAAGTGTGGCCAATGTTTCACTCACAACCTCACTATTTAATTCCTCACTTTTT
>CAMDXE010000103.1 GCA_945878925.1 Chitinophaga pinensis | reverse complement strand
AATATCTATTGCTTGGCAAATCTGTAAAATACGCATCCTCTCTTCGGGTTCTGCCTCTTCGTTTGGTTCGAAATATTGTAAAATTATTTCTTCTTCAATACAGTATGTTTGGAACTTAGTATTGCGCTCTTGGATCTCATTAATTTCATCTAGGTTGAAATACGGAACATAACCTGTTTGATACATTGCCAAAGCTTGGCTGTAAACCAAATCCATATCAATATTGTGACTATGATTGATTGGATTATTTGTTTCAATGCATAAAAATCTCCTTGATCCTGACAAGTCTTGCAAAAAATCTAAACTATTAACTGATCCACAAAAGGAAATTCTACGTGGAAATTGTGTTGCATTTCGCGCATAAGATGCCCTGAGTTTACTGCCAGGACTGGTAATGAATTCTTTGAATTTAGGCACATCCCGTTTTTCAATTGAATCTAATTCGTCGAGATTACCTATCAGATTTTCGGACATTAGTATTTTTGTGTCTTTATCCTTGGGGTCAAATATCCCTTGAACAGAATACTCCTTTAGGCTGGGCGGGATCAGTTTATTTAGCCAACGAGATTTACCGACTCCTTGACTACCAATTAATAGAAAAACGGTTTGATTCTGAAGGTTTGAATCTAAAATACTTGCAACGAGTGATACAAGCCATTTTTCGAAATAAAACAAAAGTGGTTCATTGGTATTCAAAGTTTGAAAAAGTTGTTCGATATATTTTTCACCGTCCCAAGGTGGTAGGTTTGACAAGTATTCGACAAATGGGTTATAATTATAGGAAAATGAACTATTGAGACTTGTTTTTAATGCCCCGAGCCTTATTGACATACCGCTTAATTCCATATTGCGAATAATGTCATTTTCAACTCTGTCGTCAATTTCCACCCACTTATTTGATTCGTTTAAAAATTCAGTCCTTTTTTTTATCAAATTATATCGAAATTGATAACCCATTTCATTCAGGTCGTTCTCTTGTGATTCAATTCTGCTTTTTTTTCGGTATTCTGTTTTTTTGAATTCGTAATACTTGTTGGAATATGCACTATTAATAGTATTGGTAATTTCTTCAATTTTAAAATCTTCAGCCAAGTAATTTTTATGGCAATAATCAAGTAGTATCTCTTGTTTAACTTGAGTATTTCGACATTGTGATGCGAGTTTTAAAATGAAAGCATTACGTTGGCCCTTTTCGAATTTGATCTGATAAGACTTTTGTAATTGACTTTTCAGGATTTCGATTTTATGAAAAACAGAATGATTTGTAAAATCCAGAGGTTTAGAATTTTGATTGAGGTATAAATTTGGATCACTCGAGATAAAACACAATCTAGCAATGTCTTTGACTTGTGGATCAGCTTTAATTCTGTACTGCTTTTCAAATAGTGAAATCAACAGATTTGAATTTTTACTATGATTTTCTGCTATATCATTGATTTTGTAAAATATCTTCAATCCATTCCCCGACGGGCTAACGAAACTGCAAAAAACTGTATTGTCATTTTTAAGATCCCCGCTCAATTTCAATAATTCTTCTTTGGTAATTTTATCAATATCCAAATGTAGAAGCCCACTATAATTTGCTAATCTCTCTGTTTTTCGATTTTCATTAAAAACTCCTGCTGGCGTAAAACCCAATAAACGGCTCTTTAAGTTTGGAGCATTTTTGTCGTTCACACTCAAAGCATAACGATAACGCAAAATTTCATCTTCGAATTCTCCGTCTTTTATCTTAGCGAATACCTCGGTGATGTCTAGTTCGTCTTCAATATCATTGAAGTTTCGAACAAAGTTTACTAAATGGTTCATTTGAATCCGGCTTTTAAAATTTCATCTTTGGTTTTCATTTTACCCTCGTTTAACCAGGCAATCACTTCGCCTTTGTTGAAGTAAACCTTTTTCCCCTTCTTAATAAATGGGATTTGGCGGTTTGAAGTCAGGCCGTAAAGCGTTTGCTTGGCCATTTTTAGAAAGTCCGAGGCTTCTGAGATATTCAGAAACTCATTCTGTTGTTCAGGCATTTTTTCATCCTGCTTTGCGCTCCTGAGCGTTTCTTGTATAATTTCAACAAGCTCAGTCTTTGTAATTAATACTATGTTATCCATCTTTATGATTTTGTAATCACAAAGGTGGCAGCGAAGTTTTTCAAAACTATCCCATAGGATAATAGGTGGGATAAAGTTTTTTGGATCACTTTGGCGAATTTGAAGAGATTTCAAATATTTTGGTTCTTTTTAATGAGCATATTGAAGCAATGAAAATGATGATTTCAAAATATATAAAGTGTTTAATTTCGATATATTTGTATTTATGTTATTATTTATAAGTATCACACTGACAATAGCCTTGATCGCTTATTTTTTGGTAAAAGTATTGTTCCCGGAATCAGTCAAAGAAAAGGTTTCTGAATCGTCAAATAACAGCGAAAATAGTTCAATAGATTTTTCAGAGACTAATTTCAAAGATCAAAAAGACAATGATTACAATGACGAGAAAAGGTTAAACTATATCACAACAAAGTTGTATGAGGCTGGCGCACATTTTTATTCAGTTGCAAATGGAATAGTGTATTACTTTGCGTATTTTCTGGTAAAAGTTTTATTATCGGTTATTTTATTAAAAATAAGTCAATCCTTTGATCAATCCTTTGAGAGAAAATTGACTCAAACGAGTATTCAAGAAATAACTGAATTAGTTAAAAAATTGAGCTATGCTCCATCAATACTTGGAGTCTTGGATGCTATAATTACACTTTTTTTATTAATTAATATCTTGTGGCATATATACGAAGCTGCCAAGTCTTTGAAATCAACAAAAAAATATTTTCAATTTAATCCAGATAATGTCTCCTCACGGAGTAAAGACCCATATTTTAATTAAGAAGACTTACGATATTATTGTCAAACGGCTATCGTAATTATTATTGATTTTTAAAGAGTCGCTGCTCAGATGGGCTATGGATTGTTTTCAATGCAACAAGCTTTTGGGCATTCGAATTTGTAATCCGCAGGATGCACAGACCCAGCCAAGGCTTGCATAACTTCTGCTTCCAATAAACGGGAATCAATCTCAACCTTACTCAACATGGCAAATACACCAGCCAATGGAGAATGCTCTAAGTACATAGACGCCCAAGTTTCTTCTGTGTTATTAGCATACAAACAAGTTTTTTCTCTAATTGCCTCCATACGCGCCAACAAAATTTTCTTCGTTTCTGGGGTTGTCGATAAAATTGGATCTATAGAAGCCTTTTTCATTACATTCAACATCTCATTACGGGTCTTATTGATAGCGTTTTGCAATTCAATACCATTCTCACCACCTCCATCTATCATGAAATAGTGAGCATGAAGTTCCATGTTATCACCCTGAGCCAATTCCGCAACTCCACCTCTTACCAACATGGCTTCAGGCTCTTGCTTACGACCCATTTCAGGATCTTTCTGGTCACCAGAAAGAAGTAACAATTCATTCTTGATACCATTCAAACGATCAATCAAAGTCGTACTCGTGAATTTCACTTGATTACAATATGAAAGTGCAGCAGCAGCAGAAGCAGCTTTGTTTTCAGCGGTTGTTTTCGCTAATGAAAGCAATACTGCATTGTTCTGTTGAACGATGTTTGTTGTAGCATTGTATAATGAGTTCTCTAATAAATTATATGTTTTTAGGTCCGCGTTGCCCAGTCCAAGGAAGTTATGGATGTTGCCCGTTAAATAGAAAAACATCTGTATGGACAAAGCCAATGCGAGGAAAATTAGAATCGTTATAGTGTGTGTTTTTTTCAAGTTCTAAATATAAATAAATTTTGCAATTATTCCAAGGATACTCAACTTATTACAATTTTGAGCGGCATAAAATAACTTTGTAACAGAACGATTTTTTTTGATAGTTCTGGGGTTACATTGAAAAAAATGGTGAAATTGAACCTGTTCCGTCGCGGGAGAAAAAAGTCAGGATTTCTCATGGTAAATAGTTAATTTTTGCTAAAATAAAGCAATCATGGAGAAAATTGAATTTGATCATGAAAATCATGATGGTATAACCGACCCGGGAATAGTAATTCCATCATAGCTATAAGAAGTAAACTTGTTTTAATAAAATAAATCATCACTTTCTGAGATTTACTTCATGCATTTCAACATATGTATTATGCAGGTCATGAAATAACTTAGGAACTTGTTTAGATTTCTTGCCTTTGCCAAGGTTGCTAATTTGGTTTTTACTTAGAGGCACGCCGAAAAACAAAGCAATTTCATTTATTAAATCCCATTTATTTTGATTAGGTCGTGGTTTAATCCTTTCCAAAGTGATTAAACCTTCAATTAATTGCATAAATTCTGTTTGATTTTCCATTACCCAAATAGGGGTCTTTGAAGCAATATTTTTCTTATCAGAATTATCAGGAGGTGTACTTTCTGGGTAAATCCTATTTCTAGATTGTGAATTCATAAGATCTTGGCAGTATTGATGTATTTCTTCAGTTGCTTTTAGTAATGCTATGGATAGAATTGCATTTTCGTCATTTTCAATATTGAACATGGTTTGGCATTGAAGAAATGCATTCTCTTCAGAAATTTCAGCATCAAACATTTGAATTTCATGCATCTGATTCAAAAAATTCCCCAATGATTTTTTCTGTAATTCTATTTGCAAATGTGAAATCGACTTTCTTTCTTCATGTAACAAGTAGCCAATTATCGGAGCGTCCTTTCGCGCTTTTTTAATGCGGGCATCAATGGTTGCTTTTTTTTCAGTTACGAGTCTTTTTTTTTCGTCCAAATATATTTGATAGTAATTTTTCATGCTAATTTTTCAAAGGCTTGTTGCATAATATCACTTCCGAAGCTGTCCAAATAGATCCGGGTGGTTTTTTCGTCTTCGTGGCCCAGGGCTTGTCCAATGATTGAAACAGAGATCCCTTCTTTTTTCAGTACTGTGGCAAAAGTATGTCGGGCAACATAGGTTGTCAATTTGACATCGAGTTCGAGAGTTTTTCCTATTTCCTGCAAATCTTGATTTATTTGATGATTTACTTTGTGTAGTCTATTGGTAATAGAAATTGATGTTGCATGGATTTCGCTCAATATTGGGAAAATAAAATCATCCTTTTTGCAGTTTGAATACCGTTTGTAAATTTCTAAAATTTTTATCGCCTGACCAACCAATGGAACATTGATTAATTCGTTAGTTTTCTTTCGAGTATAGTATAATTGGGTTTTTTCGATATTAGCCCATTTCAATTGTGCGAGATCCACAAAATTTATCCCACCGGCATAGAAGCTAAATATGAAGTAGTTTCGACTGTGAAACAACCTAGATTTTTCATCAATTTCTAAGTCTTCAATTTTTCTGAAATCCTCTCTGGATATTGCTCTTTTTCGGGTTTTTATCCTTCTGAATTTTGCAAAGCTATATTCTTGGAACGGATTATATTCAGGGTTACAAATCCGTTCTTTTTTTGCCATGTTAATGATTGTTTTGAGAGTTCTTAGATAAAGGAATGTGGTACTGGGCATATTCCCCTTTTTCTCTCCCGCTTTTTCAAAGTCATGTATTGAATTAGAATTTATATCATCAAAGTAAAAAGAATCCTTTTTAAAGAACTTCAACCAGGTATTCTTGGTGCTTCGAAAAATGTTATGTGTTTCAATTTTCCCATTTTCTTTTAGTTTCTCACAGAGTTGGTCAATGAATGCGGATAATGATTGTGTTGGAGCAATGGCAATATTAAGTATGGAGTTTGCTAATTCGTCGAGAGTTAGAACGGTATTGGAATTTTCGGCCGTATAAATTTTCTTGCTAATTGAATTGACCAAATCATTGATCAGGATAACAAGTTCCTTCTGATGAGGATGTTTTTTAGAAGGCAGGTTATTGATGTCGTCCCAATAATTTGCTTTGCAATTGACCCCCAATCCAATGTATCTTCTTTTTCCTTTGAGAGTGAGGCGAATCATGATTGGATGTTCGCCGTTTGACAGTGTTTTGTAAGTGTATAATATGGGTGCTACTTTAATCATGGTTTACATATGGTTTACATATTTCAAAGTAAATACACATAAACAGAAGAAACAACAGATAAATGAAATTAGTTTAAATCATTCATAATGAATAAGTTAGTTTTGAAAAATAAATAATGAAAAATATAAAAAGTATTCATGGGGTGCAAGGGGTCGTGAGTTCGAATCTCGCCATCCCGACATAGTAAAATCAAGGCCTCAGAGCAATCTGGGGCCTTGTTGTTTTTGGCCGGTTTACATATGGTTCAAACAAAGTTTACATTTACCCAATAAATTCGCGGAAATTATTTTTATCGATGAGCGTTGGAACGGAATCGTAGGTCTTGGCAAACGCAGCTGGGAAGCGAAATGTTTTGGTATTGTTCCATTTAAATTCAAATGCTTGAATCTTTCCGTTCGATTCCTCCAAATAGTCTATCTCTTGCTGAATTTGGGTTCGCCAAAAATAGGTTCTGCAGTAATGCTGGGTATACGCATTTTGCTTCCGTCGCTCCGAAATAAGGAAGTTTTCCCAAAGAGCGCCTTTGTCGTTTCGTGCGTCTAAAGCATTGAAATTATTGATGATGGCGTTGCGAATCCCATTGTCGTAAAAATAAATTTTGCGGTTGTTCTTAATTTCGTTTCGCAAATTCCGATTAAAACTGGGGAGTGTAAAAATGATGAAAGATTGTTCAAGCAAATCGATGTATTTCATCACGGTAACTTTATCGATCTGTAACAACTGCGCGAGTTCATTGTATGATACTTCGTTGCCAATTTGCAGTGCCAAAGCCATCAGAAGTCTATCGAGGATTTCGGGTTTACGGATGCCGGTTAAAGCCAATATGTCTTGGTACAAATAGCTCTGGGTTAGATTTTTTAACGTCTTGACTTCAAATTCACTGTCCGTTAGCACATCGGGATACATGCCATAAATGAGTCTATGTTCTAGCTGACTTTCAGCGTTAAGGTAGCCCACATGATTTTCAAATTCTTTCCAACTGATGGGGAATAATTCAAACTCAAATTTTCTGCCAGTTAGGGGCTCCTGCGTGGCTTGGTTCATTTCCAAGGAGGAAGATCCACTGATGTATAATTCTACGTCGGGCAGTTGGTCGGTGATGATTTTTAACGCGTTGCCAATATTGTCGATTTTCTGCGCCTCGTCTACAAATACCTTGGTATGACTCCCGATGATTTGTTTGATTATATAAGTGTTTGCTTCGGAAAGTTGCTTTGCTATGGTCTTGTCGTCGCCGTCTAGAAATAAGTAATTGTCGCTTCCCAATAACGATTTGATTAAGGTGGTTTTGCCAACTTGTCGGGGACCTAAGACGATAATAGCCTTTTTTTTGTGGATAACCCGCTGAATTGCAGTAGTTAGTTGCCTCGTAATCATAGTTCAAAATTACATTTTTTTTTGAAATCCCCAAAAAAACATTGAATTTGGTGATTATACTCCCCAAAAACATATCAAAATTGGTGATTTTGTGGATATTAGCTCTTCTTGTGCTGATAAAAATTCAATCTCTGCTTTGATGTTTAATTCTGCAATTTCGACCACGATGTTGTAATTTTACCCCTGTCATGAATACCCATTCAACACCCATAGAACTTCGATCCGATACCTTTACCCAACCCTCAGAAGCTATGTTGCAAGCTATGTTTGCAGCTCAAGTGGGTGATGATGTTTTCGGGGAAGACGTTACCGTGAATGCCTTGGAACGCAGTGTAGCCGATTTCTTTGGTATGGAAGCTGGGCTATTCTGTCCGTCCGGCACAATGACAAACCAAATTGCGATTCAGGTTCATACCCAACCCGGAGATGAGGTGATTTGTGAAGCCGGTTCTCACATCTATTTTTACGAAGGGGGTGGCATCGCCAAGAATTCAGGAGCGCAAGTACGGTTGGTGCAAGGTTCGTTCGGACAAATTTCAGCGGATCAAATAATGCCATTGATTAACCCGGACGATGTGCATCGCGCAAGAACCCGTTTGGTAAGTTTGGAAAATACCTGCAATCGCGGGGGTGGGAGTTGTTATGATTTGGCGGAAATCGCAAAAATTCGTTCACTGTGCGATGCGCATGGACTTGGACTTCACTTGGATGGGGCTCGAATTATGAATGCCATCGTGGCGAATCAGGAAAATCCCAAGGACTATGGTAAGATGTTTCACAGTATTTCGCTGTGTTTGAGCAAAGGTTTGGGGGCGCCGGTAGGCAGTGTGCTTCTGGGCGATGCGGCTTTTATCAAGCAGGCTCGCAGGGTGAGGAAAGTGATGGGCGGCGGGATGCGACAGGCTGGGTATTTGGCAGCAGCCGGACTTTATGCGATGGAACACAATATCAACCGATTGGCCGAGGATCATGCCCATGCCAAACAGTTGGCAGCGGTTTTGGCTCAGTGCAATTGGGTGGGCGAGATGTTTCCTGTGGAAACCAATATCGTGATTTTTGAGGTGGATTCAAAGGGGAATCGCCAAGGAAATGGTGGAAGTACGGCCATAGAAAAGGGGTCTGGAGTCGCATCGGCCCAAGGGGTTTCCGCGAAGTTGCTATCGCACAACATCAAAGTTTCCGCGATGTCGTCTACCCACATACGGATGGTTACGCATTTGGGTGTTACCCCAGAAATGATTCAACGTACTTTGGAAGTGCTGAAGGGGTTGTAAGTCGATGAACTACAAGTTTACAGGTTAAC
>CAMDXE010000102.1 GCA_945878925.1 Chitinophaga pinensis | reverse complement strand
ACTGTCCATCAAGGCATAATGATAATACGTTAGCGATAAGCCCGAAATTGGGGAGATAAAATCTTTATCGAAAATGTATAGGTTATTTTCATAAAAATTATATTGCTGAAAAGAGGAGCCTAAAACCTGCGCCACATAACTTGCATCGTCAAACCCAACCCCCCGTAAACGCGTAGCTTTTATCACCTCTTTCGTTTTATAGGGCGATTTGTTAAAATAAACATCACTTAGTGTTTCGGAAACGAAGACCGGCAAAACTGGCACAACATTGGTATCGGCCTTTAGGCTACTAATAGTATCAAAAAGCGATTCCATGGATTTATAAATTTTTCGTTTCTTGAATTTTTCAGTGATGTTGTCAACGGCCACTTGAACTTTAGTAAAACTCTCGTATTCGTATTGTTCTAACTTTTCGATATTATACAACTTGCGTTTATCCTGAGTGTTTTTAATAATCCGAATGGCTTTATTAACCCCCGGGTTTATAACAATTTCGTTTAAACTATTGCTGTTTGGGCTTAAAGCAAAATTTATCTCTTGCCTAGTCCCCGATTTAATTCGTTTTGCGCTCCTAGTATAGCCTACCGATTTGGCAACAATGCTATCCGCTTTTTTGTCGGTTCTCAATTCATAAAAGCCTTCAAAATTGGTAGAAGTCCCTAAGTTGGTTCCAACCAAAAATACCGTTATATAGGGCAAGGCTTCGCCCGATTCGGCATCTGTAATTTTTCCACTTATGATAGTTTGCGAAAATGCAGTTAGAGAAATAAACCCTAATAAAACACTAAAAAAGCCCCTCCTTATTATATTCATCTATACTCGAGCAATATTAAATTTAAATAAATTACCACACCCAAAAATTCATCAACAAATTAGCGCCTATCGTAAATTTCAAAATACGAGGATTAGGAATTTAGAAAACTAAGGAGCACAGTCAAAAATCCTGTTGGATTATCGGCATGTACCCAATGGCCTGATTTATCGACCTCGTCAATCTTTACATGATCAAAATGCTGCTTTATTTCTTCTTGATCTTGCGTGGTTATATAGCTTGAGTTTTCGCCTTTTATAAATAAGGTTTGAATGGCAAGCGCGCCGTCGAATTTAATTTCACTTAAAATTTCGGAGTAACTGCGTTCGATGGCCTGTAAATTGAATTTGAATCCAAAATCGTCCCCTTCGGTTCGATATATGTTTTTCATCAAAAATAAAATCTCCCCTTTATTTTCAATCGAAAGCGCCAATTCGGTTTCTATGTCTTTTCGGGAGGGCGTTTTGAGGTTTAATGCATTTAATACATCAAAATAATGTTGATGTGAGGGTTTGTATTGTTTAGGAGCAATATCTACCACTATAAGTTTCGAAATTTTGTGTGGCATTAAGTTGGCACACATCATAGCCGTTTTGCCACCCATAGAATGCCCAATTAAAATAACATTTTCCAAGCATTGGTCGGCCATAAGGTCAAGTACATCTTGGGCCATCAAATGATAGTTCATCTCATCGCTATGAAACGACTTTCCATGATTTCGTTGATCGACAAGGTATATGGTATGAGTAGGCGCTAAGTATTGAGCAACGGTATGCCAATTGTCGCCCATTCCTAAAAGGCCGTGTAAAATTACGATGGGCTGACCTATAGATCCGTATTTTTTGAAATACAATTGCAAGCCGCGAAAATATAACCGAATTTTGTTTTTTAGTTATTCAATTACACCCTATAACCCTATAAAATGAAAACATTCGCACTAATTGCCCTAACCCTTGTTGGAGTTTTTGGATTATGGAAAATTTTATTGGCTTTTAAACCGATATCCATAAACCATAAGGCCATTAGTAATAAGCCCTCACAAATTTTGGAACAATGCATTTCAAAATTAAATTCTTCCGATCAACTATGCCTTAATCAGTTTAAAGGCAAAAAATTACTCTTGGTAAATGTGGCATCCGAATGTGGATTTACCAAGCAATACGCCGATCTCGAAAAATTATACACAACGTATAAGGAAAATCTGGTAATTATTGGGTTTCCTTGCAATCAATTTGGAGGTCAGGAGTCGGGCACGGAGGAAGAAATTTCCAAATTTTGCAGTTCTAAATTTGCAGTTACTTTCCCTCTTACCACCAAGATAAATGTAAAAGGCGAGCAACAGCACCCTATTTATCAGTGGCTAACCACTAAGGCCAACAATGGCATTGACGACTATAAGGTTTCTTGGAATTTTAACAAATTTTTGCTGGATGAAAATGGCCAATTAATTGGATATTTTAGCAGTAAAGTAAATCCATTGGATAATGAAATAACCAAACTTTTAAAATAATTTTGACCCATCGCCTAGATTAATATGGTAAATGCAATAACCCAAAATATCGGAGTATCCGTTGAAACATTTTTTCAAACTCGAAAATCAAATCCAGAGATCGATTTGTTTGTGTATTCCTATCGCATTACCATCACAAACGAGAGCGAATTTACGGTTCAATTAATAAGCAGGCATTGGGAAATTTTTGATGTAATCATGGAACGACGTATCGTTGAAGGACATGGTGTAGTGGGCGAACAGCCTATTCTTGAGCCTGGCCAAACGTATCATTATGTTTCGTATTGCCAACTTAAATCGGACGCAGGCAGCATGAAAGGTTATTTCACCTTTCAGCGTGCCCTTGACAATTCGCACTTCGATGCGCGCATCCCTGAGTTTATGCTGCTGCCCGAATATCGAAAAAACTAAAAGTTTACTTTTTTAATCCTGTCGTCCATTTTTCAATCGCAGATGGATGAGGATTTAAATTTTATTATTCTTAAAATTCTTAGGATGGCATAATTTAAGCATCCCTTAAACTTATCACTAAGTCCATCTATTCTTTCCTTTTATTTTAGGTTCTTAACTAAACTCCATTAAGGAACTAACACACTTTTTGTTTTGTTTTTTAAACGTCACAAAATCCAAATCTGATTTTTCATCGTAATTTCTTCCAACTAAATTATATAAAAAATAACATTATGAAAAAATCAATTCTCAAAACCTTAGCGCTTAAAGTCATTCTCATGGGTGGCTTTTTTTTGATGTTTTGGAGTAATGGATTTGCTTCAAGTCATCGCGAAGCTCCTCTCATCTCCAACGATCCCTTGGCCGACAACACCGATTTGTATGCCTTCCGTAGCCCTGATAATCCTAACACGATTACCATCATTGCTAATTACATTCCTTTTCAGCTGCCAGAAGGTGGCCCCAATTGGGCATCATTTGGCGAAAACATCCGTTACGAAATTTATGTAGATAACGATGCTAGCAAAGCCGGAGCCGAAATTATTTATCGATTTACCTTTATGGTAAAAAACGGAGATGGCTCTACTTTTTTTAACATTCGATTAGGAAAGGAAAACCTTCAAACCACCTACAAGCTCGAAAAAAGCACCAATGGCGGAATGACCTTCAGCACAGTAGTAGCCTCGGGTATGGTACCGCCTCCAAACATTGGCGCCCGTTCTATTCAAGGTGCTGCAGGATTAGGAGCCGCAAGCTATGGCGCATTGGTAAGTAGTGCCATAACAATGGCCACCTCGGGCGAAAAAGTTTTTTGTGGCCCATCGGATGACCCATTTTTTGTGGATTTAGCAGGCGTGTTTGATTTGGGGAATTTTAGACCAAAAGGAAATACAACGAATCCTACCAAAGATGGGGTTGCGCGTTTTAATGTTCATTCCATTGTATTGCAAATACCCATCAGCATGCTTCAAAAAAGCGGCAAAGATGTGAGCATGGCTACTACAATCTTAGATGCCGATTATGTTATAGGTGTTTGGGCGGCAGCCAGCCGACCCGAAATGAAAACCCTCAGTACTTCAGGAGGCAATCCAACTTACTCAGGCAATTGGGTTCAAGTATCGCGTTTGGGCATGCCTTTGACCAACGAAGCCATAATACCTATTGGCGACAAAGACAAATGGAACGCTACCAAACCTGCTAACGATATTCAATTTGCTAAGTATTTCAGCAATCCTGAATTGGCGCTTTATATGGACGATTCACAATTTGGGGGTGCCGTACCTTCCTTAAACGAATTGCGAATACAAGCCAAATCCTTAGGTTCCTTTGATTTTAGAAATGGCAAACCTGGTTTATGGTCCTTAAAAGGCACAACGGCCGTGGCAGGCACAGCCTTAGACGATGCAGTGTTTGGAACCATTTTATTGCCCGACAACAAAAGCCCAAGAGCTGTAGATATTTTACCGGCCTTTTATACCGGGGTTCCCAATATGATTCCTTATCAATTGGCCACTGGCAAAAATGGCAATCCACTAGCCGCCGGCAAGCCATTTGTAAATAACTTTTTACCAACACTTGGCGATATGCTGCGTTTGAACATGGCCGTGCCAGTTACGCCTCGAAACTCGGCCGATTTCAGTTCATTAGGCCTTGTATATGCTGCAGTTCTAGGATTAACGGATGCTCGCTTCAATGGGGATAAAACCATTCAAAATATACCAAATATGGATGGGTTCCCAAATGGCCGAAGATTAGAAGACGATGTAACTACCATCGAATTACAAGCTGTTTCGGGAGTGGTTTTGGCTGCCATCGGACTTTGGTATGATGATTACAGCGGAACCGGCAGCCCTGTGACCTTGCGTTTAGGCAAGGTATTAGGTTTTACAGCCGGCCCAACAGCCAACGACATTGCTTTTAAGACATCATTTCCTTACGTGGCCGAACCTTGGAGAGGCACAGATTATACCATGAAGGAAAGATTTTAATATTTGAAAATCATGCATTAATTTAAATTACAGATGAAAACAACAACTAAAATACTCACAAAATTAATTATAGCGGTCTTGTTTAGTTTAAACAGCAGCATAATTTTGGCTTCCAGTCACAGAGAAGCCCCGCTAATATCAAGCGATCCGGTGGCCGACAATACCGATTTATACGCCTTTCGCAGTCCTGATAATCCTAATATGATTACTATTATTGCTAATTATATTCCCTTCGAACTGCCACAAGGCGGACCCAACTGGTCGTCGTTTGGCGAGAACGTGCGTTATGAAATTAATATTGATAACGATGCCTCAAAAGCAGGACCAGAAATTATCTATCGATTTACATTTACCAAAACCAATGAAGATGGCTCTACATTTTTCAACATTCGTTTGGGAAAACAAAATTTAAAAACAACCTATAAACTTGAGCGAAGTACCAATGGCGGCGTAAGTTTTACAACTATCGTCGCTTCGGGCATGGTTCCTCCTGCCAACATCGGTCCTCGTTCGATACAAGGAGCAGCCGGCTTGGCGGCAGCTAATTATGGCGCCCTCATGTCGGCGGCTATTACAACAAGCACCAGTGGCGAAAAAGTGTTTTGTGGCCCCATCGACGATCCTTTCTTTGTAGATTTAGGAGGCGCATTCGACCTTGGAGGATTCCGAAAAACGGGTGCTAGGGATGGCGTAGCTAAATTTAACTGCCACTCTATATGTATTATGATTCCTATCGCTACTTTGCAAAAAAACGGCAAGGATGTGAGTATGGCCACAAATATTTTAGATCCAAATTATGTAATTGGTGTTTGGGCATCAGCCAGTCGTCAAGCCATCACCACTCTAAGTTCTACAGGAGGCAGCTCTACTACTTCTGGAAATTGGATTCAGGTTTCACGTTTGGGAATGCCCTTAACCAACGAAGCGGTTATACCTATTGGCGACAAGGACAAATGGAATTCGGTAACCCCAGCTAGTGATTTGCAATTTGCCAAATATTTTACCAATCCTGAATTGGCCCTATATATGGATGATTCACAATTTGGTACAGCCGTTCCTGGATTAGCCGATTTACGAATTCAAAGCAAATCCCTTGGATCGTTTGATTTTAGAAATGGCAAAAAAGGACTTTGGTCCTTAAAAGGAAATCCCGCCTTGGCCGGAACCGCCTTGGATGACGCTGTATTTGGAACCATTTTACTACCCGACTCCATGAGTCCACGAGCCGTCGATATTTTGCCAGCCTTTTACACTGGGGTTCCAAATTTAATTCCTTATCAATTGGCAACCGGAAAAAACGGAAACCCCTTAGCCGCAGGCAAACCCTTTATCAATAACTTTTTGCCTACGCTTGGCGATATGTTGCGTTTGAATATGGCAGTACCACCTACTCCTCGTAATTCGGCCGATTTTAGTTCCTTGGGAATAATATATGCCGCTGTTTTGGGATTGACCGACTCCCGATTTAATACCACAAGCACCTTGCAAAACATCCCAAATATGGATGGTTTCCCCAATGGCCGACGATTAGAAGACGACGTAACCACTATCGAATTGCAAGCCGTTGGAGGCGTTGTTTTAGCAGCAATCGGCTTATGGTATGATGATTATTCAGGTACTGGAAGTCCGGTAACCGCTATGTTGGGCAAAGTTTTAGGATTTCATGCCGGAATTACAAAAAATGACACCACATTCCAAACATCATTCCCATACGTTCAACAACCTTGGGCCAGTTTCCGCGGAGCATCTTATTCAGCCATGCCCCTACCCCCTTTAGCCATTTCGAAACTAAATATTGGAAACAAAGGTTTGATAGCTACGAATTATCCAAATCCTTTCAAGTCCATAACTCACATCAAATACAATCTAGCTTCAAGTAGCCGTGTAAGCATTGATGTATTTGACCTCAATGGAAAAAAAGTAGCGAGCATATTGAACAATGTAAAACAAAATTCAGGCATTCAAACCGTAGATTTTAATGCAGAAAATTTAAAATCGGGCCTTTATTTCGCCGAAATATACTCAGAATTCGGCGCTGCATCGGTAAAAATGATAGTTAATAACTAATACACAATTATTTAGGCGGGCACATACCCAAAAAATGGCCCGCCTTTTTATTAACCCAAATAAAAAAAAACTAAAAACATGAAAACCAAGATATTTAATACCATAGCTCTCTTAATGCTCCTAAGTTTTATTTCCTGTACGAGCAACAATGCCAATACCAAAAAACAAGCAACCTTTGATTATGCATTGCTTAAAACCCGAAACCCCCAGCTGGCAAAATTGCCCGATTGGAAAACCATACAAAGTAAGGTTTTGGAAATTTGTGATCGTATAAAAAATGACTCCAACGATCTAAAATCAAAATTGCAACTGGCTCAATTGTATATGCAAGAAGCGCGTATCACAGGCGAACATCCATATTATTACCCCGCCTGCCTTAGCCTTTTGAACGATGTAATTAAACGTGATCCTGAAAACTTTGAGGCTTACGCCTACAAGGCTTCCGTACTTTTGTCGCTTCATCATTTTAATGAAGCTTTGATCGTGGGCACTAAAGCTACAACGCTTAATGGTTATAATAGTTTTATATATGGTGTGCTATGCGACGCCAATGTTGAATTGGGCAATTATGAGGAGGCGGTAAAAATGTCGGATAAAATGCAATCGCTTCGTCCGGGTTTAGAGTCCTACTCAAGGGCTTCCTATTTGCGCGAAATTTATGGAGATAATGCCGGTGCTATCGAAGCTATGAAAATGGCTTATCAAGCAGGCCTGCCCAGTTCCGAAGAAGCGTCGTGGGCTGCTAACACCTTAGCCAATTTGTATATAAATACGGGCAATTTGATGGAGGCCGAATCCATTTTACAACGCATACTTCAGCAACGCCCAAGCTATGCATTTGCTGTCAATGCAATGGGGCTTATTGAAATGGCTAAAGGTCAATTTGATAATGCTATTCTTAAATTTGATGAAGCGTCGAGGCTCATGCCAGAGGTGTCGTTTTATGAAAATAAAGCCGAAGCCTTAAAACAAAAAGGCAATATAAAACAAGCGAATGAACTTTATAAAACTTGCATAAACATGCTAAACGAAGATGCTCAAAGCGGGCATCGCACCGAAATGGAAAAAGCCTCCTTATTTTTAGAATTGGGGGAGCTTGATGAAGCTCTAAAATATGCAAAAATTGAATTCGACCGCCGCCCAAACAACATCGATATCAATCACACAATGGCCTGGGTTTATTTTTCGAAAGGAAATTTTGCAATAGCTAAAAAACACATGGATAAAGCTTTGAGAATGGGCACTAAAAGTGCAAAATTAATGACTCATGCCGCAGCTATCGAAAAGGCTTTGGGCAATACCAATGCAGCCGAAAAATATTTTAGCATGGCTAAAAAGATAAATCCAAACCTAACAAAGTTAGCGATCCAAAAATCTTAAATAATTTTCATGTTTAAGTTTAGGGTGCCTCTCCCGGATTTGGCCGGCGAGGGGCATTTTTTTTGAGCTTATTAAAATCCAAATCTAAAGTTTTATAGTATATAAATTAAATACATTTAGACTACAGAAAATGCCAAAGTATTTAACCCTTGTGTTGTTATTAATAGTTACCAATAGCTATGCTCAAAACGGCAAAATTATTGGCATAATTTACAGCAGCGGCCAAACTATTTCACAAAGTATTGTAATGCTTAATCCTGTTTCAAAATTCACCTTTTCGGATACATCAGGAAAATTTGTATTTAAAAATCTAATAGATGGAAATTACACCCTTTCATTTTCTAAAATTGGTTGTATTCCTCAAACAAAAACTGTAAAAATATTGAATGGCAAAACCATTTATTTAACCATTCATTTACTCCAAAATTCAATAAATATAAAAGCCATTACCATTCATGCTCATAAATGGGTGCAGGGTTATATTTTTGGCAAGTATGATTTACAATTACGGCCAGCTTCTTCGACGCAAGATTTATTGCGCCTCGTACCGGGCTTGTTTATTGCTCAACATGCCGGAGGCGGCAAAGCCGAACAAATATTTATGCGCGGTTTTGATATTGATCACGGTACCGACTTTGCCATTTATGTAGACGGAATGCCGGTAAACATGACTTCGCATGCCCACGGACAAGGCTATGCCGACCTTCATTTTTTGATTCCCGAA
>CAMDXE010000101.1 GCA_945878925.1 Chitinophaga pinensis | reverse complement strand
AGATCCTGTTACCGAAATATAATAGTCTAAAGCAGGATTAAGGGTGCTTAATGATTGACCATCAATCAGGAAAAATCCACTATCACGGGTTACTGTTTGAAGACCCGTAAAAACATTTAGTTCATCATATAATTTGACTACAATTCCCGTATCCCCACCTCCGCTACAAGGTGCAAATACATATCCTGTTATATTAGGATGAAAGGGTCGCTCTGGATCGCTAATTAGAATTTGTCTTTCTCCCCACAATATAGCCCTTGCGGGATAAGCCGCTGGATTTTTAAAAATAGCATCAAGTTCAGCAATATCTGTTAATATTTCAACCAAGCTGTCACTTAAAGGGATAGTGTCTCGGTATCATTATATCCTCCCTATTTGTCAGATATTTTAAATTAAAGGTTCCGGATAAATTGCGTGCAAGTAAATAAATTCATTTGGAGATAATATCTATCTTTCTTTAAGTTTATTTCAAAATCTGCAATTAAATCACCCCGCCCAATTCTCTCTATCCAAACTTCGGTAATGAATGGCTTCGGCCAAATGTTCTACTTTTATGCTATCGCTCTGAGCCAAATCGGCAATGGTACGGCTTACTTTTAAAATTCTATCGTAAGCCCTTGCACTCAAATTAAGCCTTTGCATGGCTGTTTTCAAAAGCGTTTGACCGATAGCATTTATCTCACAAATTTCCATAACCATATTCGTTGGCATCATCGCATTGTTATATATCCCTATAGTTTTTTGAAACCTGTTTTTTTGAAATTCCCTTGCTTTCAGGACTCTTTCCCTAACTGTTTTGCTGGTTTCATTACTTTGTTTGCGCGTTGAGAGTTCATCAAAACTCACTGGAGTAACTTCAATATGAATATCAATCCTATCAAGCAGAGGGCCTGAAATTTTACTTAAATATTTTTGAACAACGCCTGCTCCGCAAACGCATTCTTTTTCAGGATGGTTATAATACCCACACGGGCAGGGGTTCATGCTGGCCACCAACATAAAATTTGCAGGGTATTCTACGGCAAATCGCGCGCGCGAAATGGTTACTCTCCTTTCTTCTAAAGGCTGTCGCATGACTTCTAAAACGGTACGTTTAAATTCGGGTAATTCATCCAAAAACAAAACGCCATTGTGGGCCATGGATATCTCGCCTGGCTGAGGCACTCCACCGCCACCAACTAAGGCCACATCGCTTATGGTATGATGAGGACTTCTAAAAGGCCGAATTCCAATTAAGGACGCATTGTCGCCTAATTTGCCAGCAACCGAATGGATTTTTGTGGTTTCAAGCGCTTCATGAAGGGTCATGGGCGGAAGTATGGTTGGAAGCCGCTTGGCCAACATGGTTTTTCCTGCACCCGGAGGGCCTATAAGTATAATATTATGGCCACCGGCAGCAGCAATTTCCATGGCCCTTTTAATGTTTTCTTGACCCTGAACATCCGAAAAATCAACCGCAAATATTCCAGTTTGATCTTCATAATCTTTTCGTGGATCGGCCACTGTTTCTGCAATGACGTGTGTGCCATTAATAAACCCCACCAATTCGGCTAAATTATTTACCCCAAATACATTCAAATCTTTTACAATGGCCGCCTCACGTGCGTTTTGGGCCGGGAGTATAAAGCCCTTATATCCGTCTTTTAGGGCTTGGATGGCTATGGGTAGCGCTCCTTTAATTGGCAATACCCCACCATCTAACGACAATTCGCCCATGATAATGTAGGATTCCAAATCTTTGGGTTTCAATTGGCCCGACGAAGCCAAAATTCCTGTGGCTATCGCCAAATCGTAAGCCGAACCCTCTTTTCGAATATCGGCAGGCGCCATGTTAACCACCACCCTTTGCCTCGGCATTTTGAATCCATTATTTTTTAGAGCCGTCTCAATACGAAGTTGGCTTTCCTTAACCGCATTATCAGGCAATCCCACCATGAAGTATTTTACCTGTCCTGGGCCAATATTAACCTCAATGGTTATTTTATGAGCGTTTACCCCATATACAGCAGATCCATAGGTTTTGACCAACATAAAACAAAAATAATATTTTTATGGACTAAGCCCATTACACATTAATTATCGCAGCGAAATCATCACTTTGCATTTTACTCTATCTTTGGCCATCGTAGAATGAAAAAATATATTGCACTTTTACGGGGTATAAATGTGGGGGGACACAAAAGCATCAAAATGACCCAACTCGTTAAACTCATGCAATCGCTCGGGTTCGAAAACGTGACTTCCTATATTCAAAGTGGTAATATATGTTTCGAAAGCGCCCTTGGCGACTACAAGCAACTTGAAAAAAACATAGAGCAAAAAATTAGCACAGAATTCGGATTCGACGCGCCAGTTATTGTAATATCTGCAGATGAACTTAAAGCCATTATTGCTAAGAATCCATTTAAAATTGAGGATTTAACATCACTTTATGTTACATTTTTAAAATCATGTCCAGAGCATCAATTGATTCATAACTTTAATGCCTTTGCATTTACCCCCGACAAAATAGTGGCGAGCGAGTCGGCCGTTTATAGTTTAATAGTTAACGGCTACGCGCAAACAAAATTTAATAATTTATTTATCGAAAAAAAACTAAAGGTTTTGGCTACAACGCGAAACTGGAAGACAGTATTACGGCTTTTGGACATGAGCACTTCATCCTAAAAAGTTCGGATTTCAACGCTATAAAAAAATTATTTTTTTCGGGCTATGGTAATGCCGTCTCTTATTGGCAGCATTATTTTTTCGAATGAATCGTCGGCCCTCAAGCGTGTATTAAAACAATCAATAGCCATAGTTTCGGTATCGGTGCTTAATTCATGTTCATCTATTACTTTGGCATTCCACAGTACATTGTCGGCTATGAGAATAGCGCCACTTTTTAACTTTAGTTTAAGGCATTCGAAATATAAGGGGTAATTCTGCTTGTCGGCATCTATAAAAACCAAATCATAACTTTGTGTTTCTAATAATTTCGGCAATAATTCCATAGCATTGCCTATATGCAAGCGTATTTTAGATTTGAAACCCGCATTATCTATATTTTTTAAAATTACTGATTCCAATTCCTCGTTCAATTCAATGGTATCAATTAGGCTGTGACTTGGCAATCCTTCGGCCATGCAAATGGCCGAGTATCCTGTATACGTACCTATTTCCAATACATGCTTTGGTTGACATAGCTGAATAATGAGTTTTAAAAACCTTCCCTGCGTATGCCCCGAAAGCATGCGAGGATTAAGTTGAGTTAGATAGGTTTGGCGATTTATTTCTTTTAAATACTCGGGTTCGCTCGAACTTTGTAACTCGCAATATTCGCTTAGTTTTTGATCAATAAAATTCATTTCCTGCTTACTTAATATCGATAATGGATTCTATCATTTTATGGTCGGAGTTATAATTTTTTGAGGCCAAATAATTATAAGAAACCATCGAAGGCTCGTGTAATATATAATCGATGCGCAAGTTTGGTAAGGGTCCAGTATAGGTGCCCCCCAGTCCGTTGCCACTTTCCATAAAACAATCTTTCAAATCTTTGCTCAGGGTGCTATAAGCAAACGATTGGGGCGTATCGTTAAAATCGCCACAAAGAATTATAGGTTTTCCGCAATTCTCCATGTTTTCTTTGGCCATAATAGCCTGTTCGCCTCTTTTGATAAAGGCTGTTTTAAGTCGGTTAAAAATATTTTTTGACACCTGAATCGTACTGTCCGAATCCTCTCCTATTTTTTTTAACAAGGCATAATCAGTTCGGGCCAATTTTAAGGATTGAAGATGAATGTTGTAAATCCTTACGGTTTTTGAGGCATGCAAAATATCGGCATACAAACAAAGGTTTACCGTGTTTCCTCCAAAATCCAAATCACCATAATCTATAATTTTATATTTCGAAAAAACAATTATACCGTACCTCGATTTGCCTGTTTTTCGTTTCAGGGTTCTGAAATAATGATAGGGCAGGCCAGCCTGTTTTTTAATTTCTTTTAACGCTGTTGAGCCATTATAATCGAGGTTATAAAACTCTTGAATGCACATTATGTCCGGATTTTTCTCCGTTATTTCCTTCAAAAATTCATCAAAATAATTGGCATCTTCATAAATCCCAAATAATTTGGCATTAAAGGATACTACTTTCAACTTATCCTCTCTTAATGGCAGAGTCTCGGTTCCAAAGGTTACAATTTTATTAAAACTAGGAATACCCAATACCAACATGCCTAAATTAAAAATAAGTCTTAGCTTAACTTGAATCACCCAATAAACCAAGAATAGGGCATTGAGTATAAGTAAAACAGGATGCATCAAGCCAAAAAAAGCGGCCGGCCAAAACAGCGAAGGATCTATATAAGGAGCAGCATAAGCCAGCAAAAGCCCTGCTATTACTAAATAGTTAAGATATTTTAAAATTATATTTAAAACTATCAAGTGTTCACAACATTGAATGGCGAATTTCGCAATTTTTGAGTCCTAATTATTTATAATTTATTCACTTGCCTTAAAAAGCAATTCTTTTTCCGATTTAGTTAAACTATCGTAGCCCGAATTCGAAATTTTATCGAGTATAGCGTCTACCTCATTTTGATTGGGCCTTATGCTGCGTTTTGGGTTTTGAGCTTTCTTTGAGCCAGAGTTTGAAAATGCAGATTTTGAGTTCGTCTTAAAAGGCGTTTTTCGTTGATTGGCAAGGGCCTTAATTAGCCATTTATTAAAATTAGCAAAGGGATTGTTTACCCTTCCTTGAACATTCAAAATATAAATCATGCCAAAAAACGCCCCACCCAAATGTGCAATTCCTCCCCCTGGATTGCCTGAGGGTATACCGGCAATATCAATTAATATTAAAATTAAAGCCAGCCATTTGAGCTTAAGCCTTAAGGCCCCAAATAGTAAAATCTCATAGTTGGGCACCAAAGTGGCCGCTGCGGCCATTATGGCCATCACGCTTCCCGAAGCGCCCACCAAAAGTCCCATGGATTTGCCAGCCGCAAAAACCGGAAACACATTATAACTAAAAATAAAAACCATGGCAGCGGTCATTCCTCCCATCACATAAATGGACCATATTTTTTTTGATCCTATAAAGTCAGAGAGCAGGGTGCCCATAAAATAAAATAAGACCATATTAAATAGAATATGAAATATTCCGGTATGCATAAACTGGTAGGTAAGCGGCGTCCAAATTCTAAATATTAATTGCCTTAAATCGCCAGGGACATATAGATAATTAACCACTTCATTGGCTGTTTCTGTAAGGTTAAAAAAATAGGAAAATAACCTAAAAATTGAAACCAAAGCAAAAGCCGCCATATTGATATAGAGCAATTGTTTAACGGCCGTTAAATTTTTAAAATATTTTTGATTTAGGGTTTTCCAGTTGCTCATCCCTAAAAAAATGATTTTCGGTTGGTTTTATTCCAATACAATACAAGCAAACATCCAAATAACAAGCCTCCTACATGCGCAAAGTGAGCTACATTGTCGCCCCTGCTATTGGCCACGCCTAGGTAAATTTCAATTAAGCCATATCCTATGGCTAAGTATTTGGCCTTGATTGGAAACGGAAAAGGAAGAATAAACATTTCGGTATTTGGAAAAAGCATGGCAAAAGCAGCCAACAATCCCATTATAGCGCCCGACGCCCCAATTGTAGGAATGCCATACATTGCGATGATATGCCGAGGCAATTCATCTGCTTTGCCCCAAGGAGCCATAAATCCTGTGGATTCAAAAACTTTTATGGCATCAACCGTAAACATAAAAATTGCAGACCCCGCTACACAAAACAAATAAAAGAACAGAAATTTTTTTTCGCCCCAAACCCGCTCTAGCTTACTGCCAATAATGTATAAACCCAACATATTAAAGGCAATATGCATGAGGCCACCATGCAAAAACTGATATGAAAAAATTTGTATGGGGTTGAAATTTGGGCTATCAAAATAATACAAGCCTAAAAAACTGGCTATATCATAGCCGCTTTGTAAGTAAATAAGATGGCCAACCACAAAAACCCCAATATTTATATACAAGAGGTTTTTACAGATAAAGGGAACAGGAGGCATTGAACCAAATCTCATACGAATTTGTTTAGTGCTAAACTACAATATTTATGATAATGATGATTTTAAACCTCTACTGTTTGATTGTTTTTGATGGAAATTTGCTGAGCCAAGCCTTCAATAACCATCCTAAATTGCTCGGTTGCCGGGCTGTGTTCTTTAAAAGGATTAATGCCTACATCGGCCTGAGATCGAAGGCTTTCGAAAATAGGAATGTGCCCAATAACCGGCACATCAAATTCTTTGGCTAAACTATTGGCACCATCTTTTCCAAAAATATAATATTTTTTATCGGGCGCATCTGTGGGTACAAACCAGCTCATGTTTTCAACAATCCCAAGTATGGGCGCCGTAACTCCAGCTGTTCTGAACATGCTCATGGCTCGCCGACAATCGGCAATGGCCATTTCTTGAGGGCTAGTAACCATAAGCACCCCTGTTAGCGGAAGTTGCTGGGCTACCGTTAGATGAATATCTCCTGTTCCTGGAGGTAAATCAATAATTAAATAATCTAATTCTCCCCAAAGCGCATCGTTGGCCAATTGTTTGAATGCCGACGAAATCATTGGACCGCGCCAAACTACAGGCTGATTTTCGCGTATCATAAACCCTATGGACATAATTTTGATGCCATCCTTTTCGGCTGGAATCATTTTGCCATTATCCGAAAGTATCTGATGGCCGCGAAGTCCCATCATTATTGGGATGGATGGGCCATAAATATCGGCATCCAATATTCCAACTTTTGCTCCTAAGTGGGCTAAGCCATAGGCTAAATTGGCGGCAACGGTGCTTTTTCCAACACCCCCCTTGCCCGAAGCTATGGCAATAATGTTTTTTACGGCTGGCAATATTTCCGATTTGTCGCGTTTGGTTGTAACGCGCGAACTCATGGTAATATTTATGGCCTCCACATCTTTAATAAAATGTTTGATGGCATTGTTACACGCTCGCTCTATCATTTCTTTCATAGGGCATGCGGGAGTAGTGAGTTCAACGGTAAACGAAATTTTATGACCGTCGATGCCAATATCCTTTACCATGCCCAGGGTTACTATGTCTTTATGAAGATCGGGATCGTCCACATGGCTCAGGGCTTTTAATATGTCTTTAGGTGTTATTTCACTCATTTTTTATTTGCTTTAAATAAATTTAAAATTCGACCAAAAAACCGCTTTTCGAAGGAAAAGAAAAAACGGAACTTGCCAAAAAGATAGCCATAAACCAATAACAAAATATTATAAAAAATAAGTATTGAGAAGGTATAAACAAATCCTCGCAAAACCTTTGGTTCAATGTTTGGGATGCCCAAAACCTCAAATATTGGGTTTTTTACATATAAGGACGTGAATCCGGTACACGTAAAAACCATTAAAATAATAAATACATCGAATGCGGTTTTTACCCCCCACCTATGTTTCAATTTTTCGATAAAATTCATCGACGCAAAGGTAACGCATTTTTAGTTAGTGCCGCTCTCTTATGCTAAGCGTATAAATGGCGAAGCCCTGCCAAAGTATTCTTAATTGTCGCTTGTAAGTGCTTTTGAAATTACCTTAGTTTGAACCTGTAATGCGGTCTATTTTATTTGTGTTAGTATTTCATGGCCTGCTTGCCAACCTGCAGTCGCAGAATAGAGCGTTTGCGCAAAAAACCATCGACACGCTTTCGTCTTCCTATTTTTCGGGCCGAGGTTATGTTAATGACGGGGATTACATGGCTGCTCGATTTATCCAAAAATCCTATATTACCCTTGGGGTTCGTGCGTTCAAAAACAATGATTATTTTTACCCATTAACGTTTTATGTCAATACATTTCCGAAGGCGTGCCGTCTAAAAATTGATGGCAAAACCCTCGTTCCTGGAACCGATTATATTTTAGGCCCTGCATGTCCAAGCCTTAAAAAAACGTTTAGCGTTCATCCCTCCCAATCCATAAGCCCCGAAAAGCTTAAGCCTAACATGGCTTTGCTATTTGATACTTCGCATAAAAGCTATTCGCTCGAAATTGAAAAATCTTCGAAACTGGCTTTGAAAATTAACCTTCAAAAAAAATTAACGTGGAACGTAGCTACCCATCAAGACAAGTGCGCGAGTCTCGATATTTTAAAAACATCTTGGCCTGCCAATGCCAAAAAAATTAGCGTCACAATTAAATCGTCCTTAGTAGAGCATTATGCCAATAATGTGATTGGCTACATCGAGGGGACTACAATAAAAGATACCTTCATCGTGCTTACCGCGCATTATGATCATTTAGGTATGATGGGCAAAACGATTTTTCCGGGAGCCAACGACAACGCGAGCGGCGTAGCCATGATGCTCGATTTGGCTGCTTATTTTAGCAAAAATCCCTGTAAATATTCTATTGCATTTATGGCCTTTGCCGGCGAAGAAGCAGGCTTAATTGGTAGCAAACAGTATACAGATAACCCTTGGGACGAACTGCCACTTGAGAAAATGAAGTTTCTTATAAATTTGGATCTTATGGGAAGTGGCGAAAAAGGAATGGCAGTAGTTAACGCAACTTTGTTTCCTGATTATTTTAATAAACTCCAACAGGCCAATGGCGCTCAGGATAAAAAATATTTGCCCGCTTTTAAGAGCAGAGGCAAATCGGCCAATAGCGATCATTACTGGTTTGTAGAACGTGGCGTTAAGGGATTTTTCTTTTACTTGATGGGCAATTACAGCCATTACCACGACATCAACGACACAAGTAAGAATCTGATTTTAAGCGAATACTATGCTAAATCTTTTTTATTGATCCGCGACTTTATCCTCTTAATTTAAAATTTCAAGGGGCACTTGCACCCTGTGCTAAAATACCCTTTTGGACTTCTTGACTTGCGGGTTGAACCGCATGAAG
>CAMDXE010000100.1 GCA_945878925.1 Chitinophaga pinensis | reverse complement strand
TGCAAAGAGTTCTTAAATTTTCGTAAGCTTTACCATCCTCCAAGGCCATATCAAAAATACGGCGAATTTGAATAGAGTCCTTATTAGTTTGTGCATTTGAACAGACGGCGCTACAAACAAACAGGGTTAGCATGCAATATTCTTTCAATTTAATGGCTGGTTTTAGGTTGAGCATTTCTAGCTATTTTTTGCGTTTTGAAAATAGAAATTCAATGCCATACGACTAAGGTTTATTGGCTTACATCGAGGGCATTAAAGCACCCGCAATTAAGTATTTTATTTGGATAAATTTAGATAAAAAAAAGATCAGATTACCCAAAATATATTCATTTTTTTATTTCTGCCATTTGCCTTTTAAGCCATTAATACTCTAAGAATTCTATATATTAATACCTGCAAAAGGAGCTGATTACTTCATATAATTTTAAAATGTGTTCTACTCAGATTTAAGCATAAATCCCTACTTTTGTGTTATCAAATCACACCCTCAGTACTAGCGCAACAATAGGATGATTTGACGAATATTTATCATTTTCAATCTTAAAATATCCATGAATAAATCTATTCTATTAAGTTTCATCTTACTGATAACAGTGAGTCTAAAATTAGAAACATCCAAACAAGCTAATCCCTTGGAAGAAACCATTGGCATTAATTTTTTTCAGGGCACCTTACTTGAGGCCAGAGCCAAAGCGAATAAGGAAAATAAATTAATTTTTATCGACTGTTTTACCACCTGGTGTGGGCCTTGCAAAAGTATGTCGAAAAAAATATTTACCCAAAAAGACGTTGGCGATTTTTATAATAAAAATTTCATTTGTGTTAAGATGGATATGGATTTGGCCGAAGGTATTTCGGTAAATGACAAATACATAGTCGATGTTTATCCTACCTACTTATTCATCGACTCTAAAGGAACCATAAAGCATCGAGATATAGGATATATTGCAGCTAAAAAATTTATTGAACTCGGCAAAACAGCATTAGCAAAGTAATTCATTTTCGAAGGTTTAAGATTATCAGTTCAGCCTATCACGGCCAAGTATTCAAATAGGCTAACACCCTAAATTACCATTGGCTATTGCACTGAAATTAAGCTGATTTGTTTCTTTTTTTTTCTATTTTTTTAGATTATTTTTGCAGCCCTTCGGATTTTGGAGAACCGAGGATTAAATAAACATATAAAAAATGGCAACAAAAATCAGATTACAAAGACAAGGACGCAAACGTCGTCCATTGTTCCACATTGTGGTGGCGGACAGCAGAGCTCCTAGGGATGGAAAGTATATCGAAAGACTTGGATTGTATAATCCAAACACAAACCCAGCAACCATTGACCTTAATTTTGAAAGGTCGTTACATTGGCTGCAAGTTGGTGCTCAACCTTCCGATACAGCAAAAGCAATTTTATCCTACAAAGGCGTATTGCACAAAGATTTCCTTATTAATGGGGTAAAAAAAGGTGCACACACACTCGAGCAAGCCGAAGAAAAATTTAACGCTTGGTTAGAAACCAAAGAAGGAAAAATTTCAAGCAAAGTAAGCGGCCTCGAATCGGCTAGCGAAGCTAAAGCAAAAGCTAATTTAGAGCGAGAAACTAAAATGAAAGCCGCTATCGCAGCCAAAATTTTAGCTAAAAATTCGCCATTGGCCGAAGAAGTAGCCGAAAGCGATGACACACTTGAGCCTTCTGACGAAATCGAAAATGAATTGGTTAGCGAGGTAAGCGACGAAACTATCGAAGCAGTTGCCGAAACTGAAACCGAAGAGGTAGCAGTAGAAGAAGCTGAGGCGATTGTTGAAACCGAAGAGGTGGCAGCAGAAGAAACTGAGGCAATAGCCGAAACTGTGGAACCAATTGAGGCCGAAGCAGCATCTGCCGAAACCGAAGAAGAATCACCAGCTCAAGACGCTTAAATTTAGATAGTTTGGCCACCCTATCGTACGTTGGTTTTATAAAAAAAACACACGGATTTAAAGGTGCGGTTAAAATACATAGCGATAATTCAAGCATAACGCTTAAAGAAAAGGAACCCTTAATGTTGGAAATCAACAAAAAAGTGGTTCCTTTTTTTATGTCTCAAATTTCAAAATCGGGATCGGAGTATCAAGTGTTATTCGAAGACATTGCAAGCCTCGAAGAAGCAGAAGAAATAGTTGGCTTATCGGTTTATATTGAGTCGGATCAAAGCACCGAACCCGAAGCATGGATATCTGACACTTTAGGCTATAAAATTATGGACCAAAATATGGGCCCTATTGGCGTAGTTATTGAACACATTCACAAACCGGGGCAAGATTTATTGGAAATAGAGTTTAAAAGCAAAACATATTTTATACCCTTTGTTGAAGAACTAATCCTTAATTTTGATAATAAATTGGGCATCATTTACACCAATCTTCCCGACGGATTATTAACCATTAACGAATAATGCTGCATATCGATATCATTTCTGTATTGCCTGCCCTTATTCAAAGTCCCTTGGAGCATTCCATTTTAAAACGTGGCAAGGATAGAGGATTGCTCTCAATCAATGTAATCGATTTGCGACAATATGGCTTAGGCAAAAATAGGCAGGTTGATGATTATCAATTTGGCGGAGGCGCCGGAATGGTTATGCGCATCGAACCCATATTCAATTGCATTGAGGACTTAAAAAAACAACGAACGTATGATGAGGTTATTTTTTTGACCCCCGATGGTGAAATTTTTGAACAAAAAACAGCCAACAAACTTTCGATGAGCACCAATTTGATTTTGCTTTGTGGGCACTACAAAGGAATTGACGAGCGAATAAGAGAACATTTAATCACCAAGGAAATATCCATTGGCGATTTTGTGCTCACCGGTGGCGAGTTGCCGGCTGTAATTGTAGCTGATGCAATTTGCAGGCTGGTGCCAGGCGTTATCAACGACGAAGAATCGGCCTTAAGCGATAGCTTCCAAGACAATATTTTGTCGGCTCCCATTTACACACGCCCTTCTGAATTCGAAGGCTGGAAAGTTCCTGATATTTTGCTTTCCGGAAATTTAAAGGAAATTAATTTGTGGCGAGAAGAAAAAGCAGAAGAAAAAACCAGGCTAAAACGACCTAATATTGAACTATAAAGACCTACAAATAGTATAATGAATTTAACTTTACTAAAACCACTTGTATTTTTTGATATTGAAAGTACAGGCATTAGCACTTCCAAAGACCGAATTATTGAACTTTATTTTATAAAATTAAATAGCGACGGAAGCGAGGATCATCTTCACGAATTATTTAACCCCGGAATTCCTATTCCAGCCGAAGCTACAGCTATACATGGCATAAGCGACGAGGATGTAAAAGACAAACCGCATTTTTCGCACAAAGCATCGGAGCTATTTTCATTTTTGGAAAATTGCGATTTTGCCGGTTTCAATTCTAATAAATTTGATGTGCCGCTTTTGGTTGAAGAATTTTTCCGTTCGGGTATAAACCTTGACCTTGAACACAGAAAACTCGTTGATATTATGCGAATATTTCACACCATGGAACCCCGCAATTTGGCTGCAGCCGTAAAATTTTATTGCGATAAGGAATTACATAATGCGCACTCTGCCAAATACGACACCATTGCCACTTTCGAAATATTAAAAGCCCAGTTGCTTAAATATCCAAATCTTGACCCATCGGTTGAGGGTTTGCATAAACTTTCGGCACAAAAAGGACAGGTTGATTTGGCGGGCAGAATCGTAAAGAATGAACGCAACGAGGAACTATTTAATTTTGGCAAGCATAAAGGCAGGTTGGTAAAAGACGTATTAAAACGCGAACCCAGTTACTACGATTGGATGATGCAGAGTGATTTTACATACGATACGAAAAACGAATTAACCAAAATTCGCCTTAAATTGCTAAATGAACACTAAAATTAATATCAAAAATTTTAGACTTTTGTAATATAGTATGCCCAATTCTTTAAATATTTCAAATCCCCTAACATTCGATTCGGTCGAAATGTTCATTTCGCAAATGCCAACTGTGGTTATCGACGCACTTGCAAAACAAGCCATAGAAAAGTGTCATGACTATTTACTCCAAAAGATAAACATTCCAAATTCGGTGTATTATGGCATAAATACTGGCTTTGGTTCGTTATGCAATACAAAAATTAGCCCATCCGATTTAATAAAATTACAAGAAAACCTTTTAATGTCGCATGCCTGTGGTATGGGCGAAATAGTGCCCGATGAGGTGGTGCGGCTCATGCTATTATTTAAAATTAAATCGCTAAGTCTTGGGTATAGTGGCGTGAAACTGGACACGGTACAACGCCTCGCCGATTTCATTAATTTATCGCTTCTTCCCCAAGTTTACAAACAGGGTTCATTAGGCGCATCGGGCGATTTAGCCCCTCTGGCACACCTTTGTTTGCCCCTAATAGGAAAAGGCATTTTAGGCAAATCAGCTTCCCTTGAAATACTTCATAAGCACAACTTAAGCCCAATAATTTTAGGACCAAAAGAGGGTTTATCGTTAATAAATGGCACTCAATTTATGACAGCCTACGGCATGCATTGCTTAATGCTTGCCAAAAGACTAAGCCAATGGGCCAATAAAATTGCAGTGCTTAGTTTGGAAGCATTCGATTGCCGTATGGAACCTTTTAAACCTCAAATTCATAAAGTGAGGAATCAAGAAGGACAGATAAGTTGCGCCAAAACCATTTCGCAGCTTTTGGCCGACAGCATTTGGATGAACGGAAACAAAGATTCGGTGCAAGACCCCTATTCTTTTAGGTGTATCCCTCAAGTGCATGGCGCTACCCAAGATGTAATTGCACAAGTAGAGCGCATTTTTATAAATGAGATAAATGCCGTTACCGACAACCCAAATATTTTTGTAGATGATGATTTAATTCTTTCGGGAGGCAATTTTCATGGTCAGGTATTGGCCTTGCATGCTGATTTTTTAGCCATGGCCATGGCTGAATTAGGGAACATTTCTGAGAGAAGAATTTATAAGCTAATATCGGGTGAGCGAGGTTTACCAGTATTTTTAACTCCAAATCCTGGTCTTAATTCGGGCTTTATGATTCCTCAATATACCGCAGCCTCGATAGTAAGTTTAAACAAACAATTGTGCACGCCGGCCTCGGTTGATAGCATTGTAAGCAGCAACGGACAGGAAGATCATGTTAGCATGGGCGCCAACGCTATGCTTAAGCTTATAAGGGTTGTTGAAAATGTAAGAAAAGTGCTGGCCATAGAATTGTTTACAGCCTGTCAAGCCCTTGAATTCAGAAACCTCGAAAAATGCTCGACCACAACCCAAGAATTGGTAAAATTGGTAAGAACCAAAATTCCATTTATTAAAGAAGACACCGAGATGTCGCCTCACATGTTTATGGCCGAAGCCATACTTGATGAGAAATTTACCTAAAAATGCCGTTTCTAATGGTCTATAATTAAATTCGTTTTTTAGTATTGGCTCCGTTTTTAGGTAATTGCCTTTACTTTTATTATTGTCATGTCATAGGAGGGCAAGATGGGTTTTACTGAAAAAGGGAAGCCTACAACACGGCCTCGGAGCTTATAAACTTTCATTGAAGTACAAAGTTAGTTGGAACTATAAATTTCCAAAATTCGAAAATGCCGCATTTCTTAAGCCTGTTGTTACCACTCGTTTTATTATTCCGTAAGATGATAATTTTTAACCAAAATTGATGCAGAAAGGTCTAATTTTTCAGTTAGGACTCGTATCATTTCAATTGTCAACCTTTTTTTTCGATTCAACACCTCAGAAACTTGACTTTTCCCCCCGATAATACCAACTAAGTCTTTTTGTTTAATGTCCATTTCTTCCATTCTGATTTTAATTGCTTCAATTGGGTCTGGGGCTTCAATCGGATGGTGAATGTTTTCATAGTTGTCAATCAACATAGAAAGAATTTCAGCTTCGTCACCTTCACTTGAATCTAATGGGGCATCAAAAATCTCCTCTAATCTCTTAAGGGCATTTTCGTAGTCTAGTTCTGTTTTTAATGGTCTAATGTTCATCGCTATTTTCTTTAAATAATTTCAGCATTTATTTTGTCATATTCAGCATGAGTTCCAATAAAACGAATAAAAGCCCATTGTCTTTCATAGTTAAATTTGACAATTAAACGATAGGAGTTTCCCTTAATATTGAAAACAACACGATTGTTTACAAGAATGCTTGCATGAGAATAAGTTCTTTTTATGTCCCTGGGAGTCTTCCAATTGGAAATTTTTGCAGTGTCATACCAAGTTTTTAAATAGTCCTCGCAATCGCCATGCTTTTCCCAAAAATCACGCAAAGTCTTTTTTGCAACTATCCTATTCATTTTTTGTTAGGGCAAATATAATAAAAAATGTTCTCTAATCGAGAACTTTTATTTTTTGTAAAATGAGTGGTAAGGGTTGCAGATACGACTGGTGGCTATTTCGGAGCCTACAAGCTTTCAACCTTGAACAAAGATAGTTGGAACTACAAACTTTCCAAACCGAAAAACCCCGCATCTGGTAAACCTGCTGTTACCGGAAGTGCTATCTTTCATTTCTGAATAGTCTCTATGATATTAAGTGTTTCGTCAAGTCCCAAATAAAGTTTGTTTGGGTCATAGCCTAGCCAAATCGTATGTTTAATAATGTAATAGTATGTTGCCTTCGTATGATTGGTAAATATTTGGTGTTGTCTGTCAAAGCACAATGGTTCATGATGAGCGATTCTGTTTCTCAAACTTCGAATCTCGTCAAGTTCGTTAAAAATCAGTTTTTGAGTTGTTCCTTTTGGTCGATTTACGTAGATTTTATGGAGTCCTTGTCCACCAACAATGAACTGGATTGGAGCGAACATATAGGTCCAAAAACCAAAACTAAGTTCTGCTACAAGTCGGTCATGATTATATCGTTTTCCAAGTTGAGCAAAGGTTGTCAGTATTTTTGTCCTACTCTCAAATCCATATTTTGCAAATGTAGGATGGCTAAACATTCCACCTTGTCCGCAATTACTTTTAAGCCATTCATTGTCATTGAAGTGGTTTCTATAATGCATGTCTATATGGTTGCGCAAGGTTACTTCAAATATGCATAATAGTCCAAAAAGTGTCTGAGATAATTGAATGTTATGTTTGTATAGTCTCAATGCCTTGTTCTGGTCGCCCTTTGTCGCTAATAGAAACCTTCCAATTCTTGGTTTTGATAATGCTATTTCAAAGTCTATATACGTCATCAATAATTTTCACGAATGTAGCAATATTATGTTTTGTTAGTATATTTGCATTGTAGTCCCGGTTGTCCCTGATGAAAGTCATACAATCGGGTTTCGTTTTTTATATGCCTTTTGTCCCTTGCGATAATGTTTCCAAAAGCATTTCCCGTAACGGTTGCAGATAAGAGTGGTGGCGGTTTCGGAGCTACAAACTTTCAACTCATAAAATAATTTGTTGGGAGAATACACTTTCCCATACTATAATATAGCCATCACTTTTATCTGCTGTTGTATGCAGGTGTTCGTCGTATCATAATCAAAATAATAGCGTGCGGTAAACTAACTGAATTGCTAATAAACCGCACAATTTGTATTGGATTATTTCTATTTTTTCACCCACTCAATTATATTTACAAAGTGAGGGTATATTGTTGGAGATGGCTTACCGGGTATAGGGTCTGGACGACCATCCATACATATGTAAGTTTCAGGAAGTACTTCAAATACTCCTTTATATTTGACATCTAAACTAAATGAAATACCAGGAGGAAGATTCACGGCTTTATAACTTACTGTGTTTGAAAAACCACTATCTTTGGCCTCAATAATAGGGCCACAAAACCCTTTCCCATTGCCGACATCTACCAATTGAAATTCAAAGATAGTTGTCAAATATGGTTGTTCCTTTTTAGGGTTGCAGTCTTCCTTATCTTTACAACATATTAAAATTAAACAGAAATAAGTGAGTATTATGATTGAAGTTTTCATTGTACTATTAATTTATTGGATTGAATTATTTTACCATCAGAAATAAAATTAATAAAATAAACTCCTGAACTTACATTAGGTAAATTTATCTCATTTTTAGACACCTCTAATTTGACCATCTGTAAGGATTGCCCCAATGAATTAATAATCTGTAAGCTTACATTAAATGGTTCAATTTCAAAATAACTCTTGATATATATGATATTGTTATTTGATGGATTAGGGAAAATCTTAAATAAAACATTTTTGTTGGTCTTTGAAAATTCTATTAAGTCAAAGTTTATATTAAAATTGCATGGTTCTCCATCTGGAATGCCACAAGCAGGTTGCAATTTTGCTTCAAAAGTACTACCAGATTCAGTTTCAAATCCAATATTAAGTATTACTTCGTTACCCGCAATAAAACCCCAAGAATGGCCATTAGGAATTATAACATTGCCGTCAGTTTCAATTTTGTTTGCATGGTAAATTACTCCAACGACCGAACTAATGTCCGCCTGTGTAACAATCCTGCTTCCTGATGAAGGTCTATGTGACATGACATTCGGAATATAAGTGTTAAGCAATCTAGTATTATCATGTGTTTGAGTTGTTCCCATTGCATGTCCATTTCTTGTCTTATTAGGATTTGACCACCATTGAATACGTGTGCATCCATTACAATCATTACCATAAGCCATTATTGTACGCCAACCGTCATTAGGATCTACAAAACCATGTCCAAATGGATATGGGTTGTTATCAGAGTCTACAAAAGGATCATGTCTAGCCCCAATCAAATGCCCAATTTCATGTGAAAATGAGAAATAACCAGTTGCACAATCCCAGTAAACGTTACAAAAAGTAGGTAGTATCTCACTAAGTGTGTAAGTTAAAAAGTTGTTCTGAAAAATTTTGACCTTAATCCAAAAAGGTCATAAAATTTTCGGAAATAACTTTTTTATTAACTTTAACACACTAAAAATGAAAAAAGAAGAATTATTAAACAGCGATTT
>CAMDXE010000099.1 GCA_945878925.1 Chitinophaga pinensis | reverse complement strand
TAACTGAATTTACAATTGTATAGGCATTGATTTTTTTAAAGCACAACGAAAGTAGTTTCTATACTTTGTACTAAGTTATGTTAATTTGCAACTTGCTTTCATTCCAGGTTTACACTTACCGAATGGAATTAATCAAAACATACGAATGCAATTACAAAATTACGCACAAGGACATTGGATAGCAGGCCACGAAGGCCAAGCGCTTTTTGACGCAAGTACCGGAGACCTTATTGCTACAGCGAGTAGCGAAGGACTGGATTTTGAATCCATGTTGAAATACGCCAGAACAATTGGCGGACCAAAGCTCCGCAAAATGACCTTTCACGAGCGCGGCCAGATGTTAAAAGCACTTGCATTTTATTTACAAGAACGCAAAGAGCTATTTTACACCCTAAGTTATAAAACTGGGGCAACCCGAATCGACAGTTGGATAGATATTGAAGGTGGAATAGGTAATTTATTTAGCTATGCTAGCTTGAGGCGACAGTTTCCCGATCAAAAATTTTATGTAGAGGGTTCCCCAATTTCATCAAGCAAAGGAGGAAGTTTTATAGGCCATCATATCATGACTCCAAAAGAAGGCGTAGCCATTCATATCAATGCCTTTAATTTTCCAATTTGGGGCATGTTAGAAAAAATTGCGGTCAATTTGTTGGCCGGAATGCCTGCTATAGTAAAACCAGCTACCCTAACTAGTTTTTTGACCGAAGCGGTAGTTAAGGAAATAATTCGTTCAGGAATTTTGCCAGAAGGGGCGCTTCAACTGGTATGCGGCTCGGCGCGCGGTATTTTAGACCATGTAACCTATCAGGATGTGGTTACGTTTACTGGAAGTGCCGAAACTGGAAAATTATTAAAATCGCATCCCCGATTACTCGAGGAGGCCGTACCTTTTAATATGGAAGCCGATTCGCTTAATTGTATAATTTTGGGAAATGATGTGAAACCTGGAACCGAAGAGTTTAATTTGTTTATAAAAGAAGTTCGAAAAGAAATAACCGTAAAGGCTGGTCAAAAATGTACGGCCATTAGGCGAATTATTGTACCGGCCCAAACCGTTGAAGATGTTCAAATAGCCTTAGGAAAAGCCTTATCCGAAACTACCGTTGGCAATCCAAGAACCGATGGCGTAAAAATGGGCCCTTTGGCGGGCATCGCTCAACGCAACGATGTACACGAAAAATTAAAATTACTATTAGAAGAATCTGAAATCGTATTTGGAGAAGTCAACCCCGCCATAGAAGGTATAGATACCACAAAAGGGGCTTTTATGAAACCCATTTTATTGTACAATTCTTCTCCTTTTTCGAAACTTTCATCGCATAATATTGAAGTATTTGGGCCAGTAAGTACCATCATGCCTTACAATAGCATCGACGAAGCCATAGAACTTGCAAAAATGGGTAAAGGATCGCTTTGCAGCAGTATAGTTACCGAAAGTGATGACTTGGCCCGCGACTATATTTTAGGTGCCGCTTCGCACCACGGCCGAATCTTAGTTTTAAATAAATCATGCGCCAAAGAAAGCACTGGACATGGATCGCCCTTACCCATGTTGGTTCACGGGGGGCCTGGTAGAGCCGGAGGCGGCGAAGAAATGGGAGGAAAAAGAGGGGTTATGCACTATCTGCAACGAACTGCCATTCAAGGATCGCCAACTACCTTAACGCACATTACAGGTACATATCAGCCTGGCGGAGCTTATAAAGACCCTGGGAAACATGTGTTCAAAAAACATTTTGAAGAATTAGAAATCGGCGAAACCGTGATAACCCATAAACGTACCATTAGCGAAGCCGATATTGTGAACTTTGCAAACGTGAGTTGGGATCATTTTTATGCTCATACCGACGCCACTTCTTTAGAAGGTACCTTATTTACCGAAAAAGTAGCGCATGGCTATTTTATACTAAGTGCGGCTGCTGGCTTGTTTGTAGATCCAGCAAAAGGGCCTGTTCTGTTAAATTACGGTTTGGAAGATTGCCGATTTACCAAACCCGTTTATGCAGGAAGCACTATTGGCGTAAAGCTAACCGTGAAGGAAAAAACAGATCAAGAAAAGAAAAACCCCGAAGATGTTGCTAAAGGGATTGTAAAATTCTATGTAGAAGTTTACGATCAAACCGATGAGACCATTGCGGTAGCTACAATATTAACGATGGTTAAGAAACTAAATCAATCTTAAAATATTCGTTAGAAATTCTCGTTATAAGTAATTACGACCCCGTGATAAAGCAAAATTTATTTATTCTTTTCTTTATGTTTTATGCACTTTTGTCGGCGGCACAAATAGGTGGCACACGAACCTTTCCGTTTCTAAACCTCGATCACAGTGCGCGAATTTCGGCCGCTGGCGGATCCTTAATTACAGTGCGCGACAACGACATTTCGCTTGCATATCACAATCCAGCACTCCTCAATAAAAGCATGCACAATCACGCTTCGCTTTCGTATATGAATTATTTAGCCGGCATAAATAATGCCTATGGTGGCTATGTTAGGCATTACGACAGTATAGGAACATTTTCGGCCAATGTATTTTTTGTAGATTATGGCAAAATGCAAGGCTATGACGAAGATGGCAATACAACCCACCCTTTTACCGCTCAAGATTATAATTTTCAAATAGGATACGGCAAACATTTAAAAGATAAACTGTGGATTGGGGCTAATTTTAATTTTATCTATTCGGCCCTTGGAGCATATGTATCAACCGCTGGCGCATTTAATTTGGGTGCAATCTATTTCAATAAGGATAAACGATTTACCACGGCCTTAGTGATAAAAAATTTAGGCGTGCAATTTATCCCTTACTACGGCAATCACAACGAACCCTTGCCTTTAGATATTCAATTGGGGATATCAAAAAAATTAAAATTCAACCCCTTGCGATTTTCCATAATAGCCCACGATTTGCAAACCTGGGATTTAACCTATTTCAATACCAATAAACGAAACAAAACCATTGACCTCGAAACGCAAAAAGAGCGCGTTGAGAAAATACCAGTTTCCGAAAAAATAATGCGACATTTCAATTTTACGAGCGAACTACTATTTTCCGATAATTTTAATGTGCTGTTTGGCTATAATTACCAGAGGCGTAAGGAGCTATCGCCAGAGCAAAGGAGAGTTCTCACCGGATTTTCATGGGGCTTAACCTTCAATTTGCTTAAATACCGTTTCACATATGGCATGGCGTCGTATTATCCTGGCCAACCAAGCTTCAATTTTACGGTCTTAAAAAATATTACCGATTATAAACGAAAATAGTTTTTTGTAATTATAAGGCAGCTGCCTTCAAAAGTATAGCTTTGCCCTTTTACGAATCCAGCTACCAAAGCATCGCTTGAAACATACAATTCATTGCATCATTCGAAAAGGAATCAAAGGGGTAGATTCTAAATTTACGTTTTATATCACCCTATTTCTATCGGCCGGATTAATACTCGCACTCCCTATTTATCCATCCGTTGATGGTGCTGCACATCTCTATAATTCAGCTATTATTAAAGACCTAATCTTTAACGCGAGCTCGCCTTTTCATTCATACTTTCGGTTCAACCCTGTGATAGTTCCTAATTGGCTCGATCATATTTTTTTGGCTTTGCTCATGGTTATATTTCCTGCCATTTGGGCTCAAAAACTATTTGTAATTGCAATAATCGTATCCTTAGCCCTTGTGTTCCGAAAAACAATTATCCTAATAAATTCCGAAAACAAAGTGTTGAGTTGTTTAATTTTCCCCTTTATTTTCAGTTGTTTCTTTTATATTGGTTTATACAATCAGCTCCTCTCCTTTTTAATTTTAAATGGCTTTATTTTATGGCTGCTTTCGGCCAAACCCAAAGGAAATTCTTATTATTTAGGTTTAGTCTGTTTTTCAGTTTTGTTATGGTTTTCGAGCATTGTTATATATGCCCTATTCCTAATATTCATAGGCATTTTTACTTTGTTTGAATTTTATGACAAAAAACCAAAGCCCCTGATTTGCCTTAAAAAAATCGGATTTTTATGGCTTCTCTTTTTACCCACTTTAGTGTTGAGTATTAATTTTATAACTAAAATTAAAATGCTTACCGACGAAAAACCTATTGATTTGTTAAATAAATTTTTCTTATTTTTTAGATTGGAGTCCTTGATTATTTTTGATTTATCAGGCGAATCTAAATTTACAATTCCAATAGTCATTCTTCTTGCTTTCCTATTTTTAAGAGGCAAAAAAACAAAATTAATTAACAATTCCGCTATCAAAACACTTCAGTGGTGCTGTGTGATTGTTGGGCTATTATTTTTCATAGTGCCTAATAATTCAGGGGCAGGAATGCTTTCGCATCGCTTGGCCATCACTTTATATTTATTGTTTATAATTCTGATTTGCAGATATAGTTACCCAAAACCTATGATTCTTTGGTCAACAGTACTTATTCTGGGTATTCATATAGGATTGATGATGAAACGACACAATGGGCGCCTAAAATCCTATTCTCAATCGAGTATTCAGTACCTCGAAGTTGGCAAACATATTCCGGAAGGCGCTACGGTTTGGCCCATTTCTTTTGACGACGATTGGTTTTTGGGCCATTCAAACAATTACCTTGGCATTCCAAATTCAAGCATTATTTTAGAAAACTACGAAACGTATTACCCTTGGTTTCCCTTGCTTTTTAGATCCAACAAGGCTAAACCAAATATCTTATACAACGACTTAAGAATTAAGAATCAATTAAATAGCTTTAGCGATATTCAGGCCGATTATTTGGTTGTATATGCTAAGAAAGAAAATCACAAAATTTCGGCAAAAAGTTTAATTGCTAGACTTGATTCCTTAGTTTTTCAAACGGCCGATTCGAGAATGAAACTGTACAAACTTAAGGCGTATTAGGCTTCATTTGTCTTTGTTTTTTTTTGCCAAAATATACCAGGCAAAGCCCGAAAGCATAATCAATGCTAAGGCGATAAACTGCGAATACGTCAAAAATCCATTAAACAAAAAACCACGATCATCATCGCCTCTGAAATTTTCGTTTATCATTCGGCCAATGGCATAAAGAATTATATAGATTAGAAACAATTGCCCTTTGAACTGTTGTTTTTTTGATACCAGATACACCGCCAACAAGCTTATTAAGTTGATTAAAATATCAAAAAGCTGCGTTGGGTAGAGCGGAACATTGAGCAAACTAGCCGCCGATTGCGGATTGGTAAACGTTACTCCTATAGTATCTTTAACACTTTCGGGACAAATTTTGCCATGGCAACATCCGGCCAAAAAACAGCCCAAACGGCCTAATGAATGCAAAATAGGCCCTCCAAAAGCAAGACCATCCATAAATGGCCAAAACGAAATTTTATAGTATCGAAGCCAAAAGTAAAGGGTTGGCACCACAAAAAGCAGCGAACCGTAAAACACAAATCCGTTGCCAATATTTTGGAGCAAGGCTTGTGGATTGTTTAAATATTTCGATGGGTCCTCCAAATAAAATAACAGTTTACCACCTACAAAGGCAGCCAAAAAACCCCAAAGAAATAGCTCTGACAAACTATCTTTGGTCATTCCAAGAATTTTGGTTTTATGAAGAAGTATAAAATAGGTTGCTATAATTCCTAATCCTATACACAATCCGTAGGAATTTAACGAAAGGTGATTGGGCAAAAAACCTCTTAAAAATTCAGGCGTATTAAAACTTATTATTTTGGGGAACATCTGTTATGGGGCTAATGGAATACAAGGATTGCAGTGAAGTATAGTCGAAAAATTAAGAATTTTATCGGGCACACCCAAATCAACCCTAATATAATGTTGGCTAACAAATTTTTTATAACATTCAAATTCTTCAGAATCGTTTTTAAACCCATTGATCGATGGATAAATGTTGACGTAAATGGATTGGCCGAGGGTTGTAGGAACCTGTATTTCGCCTAAAGCATTCGTTTTGTATATAATGGGATTGACGTACATTGGATTACCTGCGAAAATTTCAATTTCACGGTTGGCCATTGGTTTTATGGATTGCATTTGTTGAAGCAAAGCTTCGCTTGGAACAGCCCCGCCACAATAGTCCTCGGTATACTGAAATTTTAATGTTTTAAAAACAATGGGCGTTTGCGCGCTTTTGCATTGTGAAAAAAGGCTAACGCAAACTAAAATTCCATAATTTATTTTCTTCGAATGAAAGCCTTGAAACAGGCATTCGAGTTTGTTAATTATCACTAAAAGTACATTTCTTTTCAATGCCTCTCCTCGGGCTTCAAACCAATTCATAACGATTAAGCGCAAAAATAAAAGTTTAATTTTTTATAACTTTAACTCTACGTGTGGTATTTTCCTTGTTCAAAACAAGGTAATATACCCCTTTTGGAAAGTCAAATGCTATGATTGAATTGTTAGCTTCAATCGTTTGCCTAACGAGGCATTGTCCCATGCAATTATAAACCGAAACCGTATTTCCAGGATTAACCAGGCTGTTATTAAAACTTAGCACATTGCCATTTAGCGGGTTTGGGTAAAATAATGGCAAAGCATTGCTTAGCATACTTATACCCCCTGATTTATTTACTATTATTGAAAAACTTCGGATGGTATCGGGTTGGGCCACTCCAAAGCCCGAAATTTTGGCATAAATCATTAAACAAATTTTCAATTTAAAGGTATCTGCTTTTGTTGGCGTTCCCGATACCAAAGCACAGCCAACTTCGGCAGGGGTATACGTTTTCGATACTTTGTTGAGCACAAAAGTCATGCCATTGGGCATACCCATAACATTGGTTATGGTGGCCGAATCGACCGTGGCTAAAGTTGGATTGCCAAAAAGAATGACCGTTGTATCTTTTAAAACTTTAAAATGAATTACTTCATTGTATGCTTTGCCAACAACGGCTTCGGGAAGTTTTGATGGGTAAAAGCCTGGCTTTACAATTGTAGTATCTGGATTGCATTGCGCTTGGCTGTTTAAAGAAAATAAAATAAATAGTGATAGTATAAAAAGATTTTTGGTCATTTGAATAATTATTATGCGATACAATGTTAAACAATTAAGCGATGTTGTCAAAATAATTTTGATTTCTGCATGGCTTTATTCCGGCAATACAAATGCACAGGTATGGGTTAGTGGCACTATTATCACCAAGGATTCATTAAATAAAATTAGCAATGTAGCAGTTAAAAATCTGAATCGAGAACAGCTTGCCATTTCGAATGATACTGGCTTCTACACCATACTTGCAAAAGAGAACGATTTTATTGAATTCTCAAAAACTGGGTTCGAAACCAAGCGTGTGATTTTTAGAGGGGACTTGCGTTTAAACGTTGTGTTGATTGTTGCCGAAAATTTATTGGATGAAATTGTGGTATCGGCCTCAAAGAGCGATCAAGCCTTAAAAAACACATCGGTATCCATGGAAATAATTAAATCGTATTTAATTGAGAATAAAAACCCATCGACTGCCGAAAATACAATTGACCAAATACCTGGAGTACAGGCTATTAATGGGCAAGTAGTAATCAGAAGTGGCAGCGGATGGAGTTATGGTAGCGGAAGCAGAGTAATGGTTATGTTGGATGGTATGCCTATGCTGTCGGGCGATGCAGGATCTGTTCAGTGGTCATTTTTACCAGTCGAAAATATCGAAAATATTGAAGTAATAAAGGGAGCATCCTCCGTTTTGTTTGGTTCGTCGGCCTTAAATGGCGTCATCAACATTCGCACAAGTAAGCCAAAATTAAAGCCTGAAACCAAATTTTCTACCTTTTATGGCATCTATAATTTTGCCAATAATGAGGCCTTAAATTGGAATGAAAGTAAAGTATCGGCAACCTATGGCATTCGTGCCTTTCATTCGCAGCGGCTTAATTCGAAGAATTACCTAACCATAGCCTTAAATGGATTTAACGACGATGGATATCGCATGAGCGACATGGATCAACGCCTCAGATTAGGCGCCCAATACCAACGTGAAATGCCAAAAATTGGCGCCTATTTTGGCATGAATGGAAATATACAATCGGGCAAAAGCAGCTCTTTTTTATTATGGGAGAACGATAAAATGGCCTACACTGCCCTTGACAGCAGTGTAACTAAAAACACAAGCTTGCGATTTAATATTGACCCCTACCTCGTTATTAATAAAAAAGGAATCAACGGATTTAAACACCTTATACAGGGACGTTTCCTAAAACTGGACAATAGGGTTAACGAAAACGAATCGGGTAGCAGCAATCAGAGCAATTATTCGACCAATTGGTTTGGCGAATATCAAATATCAAAAACCATCAAAAAAACACTTAAACTTATTTCTGGAGTATCCACTAGCCTTACACGTTCAGAGTCGCCCTTGTATCAAGGATACCAAAGCTCCATTAATGCCGCCATATATATACAAGCCAATCAGAAAATTGGAAAATGGAATGTAGATGCAGGATTGCGTTACGAGAATTATGCTCTCAATGCTTATAAAGAATCGAAACCCGTGCTAAGGGCCGGGGTAAGCCACGCCTTAAAAAAAGCTACCTTTTTAAGGGCTTCCTTTGGTCAAGGCTATAGATTTCCTACCATTGCCGAATCCTATATATTAACCGCCGTTGGGCCAATACGGCTCTATCCTAATCCTTACTTAAAATCGGAAACAGGTTGGAATGCCGAAATAGGAATCAAGCAAGGCATACGAAAAGGGAAACTTTTTGGATTACTCGATTTGGCTGTTTTTTGGATGGAATACAAAAACATGATGGAATTTACATTTGCCCAATGGGAAAAACCATCCTTACAAAATCCATTACCTGTTGGTTTCAAATCGCTCAATGTATCGGATGCATTAATACGTGGCGTCGATTTATCGTTTACAGGCTACCGCAAATGGTCGCGCTCCGAACTTAAATGCCTAAGTGGATACACATTTTCGCATGCTATTACCACCCAGCCCAATGCCGTATTTGATAAGGATTTTAGAGGCAAACCCTTAACCTTTGCCAATACAAGTA
>CAMDXE010000098.1 GCA_945878925.1 Chitinophaga pinensis | reverse complement strand
GTGTATCAATTGCGAATTAAAAATTATCTTTGCCGTCGATTAAAAAAATTGATGATTACGGAGGTTTATAAGCCAATAAATAAAGTTAGAATAGTAACAGCTGCATCCTTGTTTGATGGCCACGACGCGGCCATTAATGTGATGCGTAGGATAATACAAGCTACCGGTTGCGAGGTTATACATTTAGGACACGATCGAAGCGCCGAAGAAGTGGTTGATACCGCCATTCAGGAAGATGCCAACGCCATAGCCATGACCAGTTATCAAGGCGGTCACATTGAATATTTTAAATACATGCGCGACCTTTTGGTTGAAAAAGGAGCTGCCCATATCAAAATTTTTGGAGGCGGAGGCGGTACTATATTGCCCGAAGAAATAAAGGAGTTGATGGATTACGGTATTGTGCGAATCTATCATCCCGACGATGGACGTGAGCTTGGGTTGCAGGGTATGATTAACGATTTAATTCAAAAGGCCGATTTTCCTACAGGGCAAAACCTAAGCGACGAAGTGAGTCAACTCGGCGCTAAAAACCCCGTAGCTATTGCGCGGCTTATTTCGGCCGCCGAAAATTATCCCGAACATTTCGAAACCATAGTGGGCAGTATCAAGCAATTGGCCAATCAAAAAACCAATGCACAGGTTTTGGGAATTACAGGCACAGGTGGGGCTGGGAAATCGAGTCTAGTGGATGAGTTGGTTAGGCGATTTTTGATAGACTACCCCAACAAAACCATTGGTATTGTTTCGGTTGATCCGTCGAAACGAAAAACAGGAGGCGCTTTGCTAGGCGATAGAATTCGAATGAATTCGATAAAAAATCCAAGGGTATTTATGCGCAGTTTGGCCACAAGGCAAGCCAATTTAGCCTTGAGCAAACATGTGGATGATGCGGTTTTAATTTTAAAAGCAGCAGGCTACGATTTAATAATACTCGAAACATCGGGGATAGGACAGAGCGATACCGAAATAACAGACCACAGCGATGTGTGTTTGTATGTTATGACACCAGAATACGGAGCGGCATCTCAATTAGAAAAAATTGACATGCTCGATTTTGCCGATCTAATAGCCTTGAATAAATTTGACAAGCGCGGATCCTTAGATGCCTTACGTGATGTTAAAAAACAATATCAGCGAAATCACCGCCAATTTGAAAAAAGCGTTGAGGACATGCCGGTGTATGGCACCATTGCCTCGCAATTTAACGATCCGGGAATGAATAGCTTATATAGGGCCATCATGGATGTTTTGGTAAAAAAATCGGGATTTTTAGACGCATCCACTTTTGCTTTTTCGGGCGAAATGAGTGAAAAAATATTCATCATCCCGCCAAACCGATCACGGTATTTAGCCGAAATCGCCGAAGAAAATCATCATTATAACACCTGGGTAGTTTCGCAAAGTGCCATTGCCCAAAAGTTATATGCTATAAAAACAACGATTAAAACTCTTGAAAGCTCCGAATTGGAAGATAAAGAGCGATTAATAAAAGGTTTAGAAGAAACCTATTTACAACTTAATTTAAACTTTGATCCTAAAAATCTAAAAAGCATCGAATCGTGGGCATCGAAAGTTGAAACCTACAAAAATCCTGAATACAAATTTAAAGTTAGGGGTAAACAATTGAGTATTTTAACCCATACTCAAACGTTAAGTCATACCCAGATTCCAAAAATAGCATTGCCAAAATATGAAGCTTGGGGCGATTTACTTAAATGGCAATTACAGGAAAATGTTCCTGGTGAATTTCCGTTTACTAGTGGATTATATCCTTTTAAGCGCGAAGGCGAAGATCCCACGCGAATGTTTGCTGGCGAAGGTGGTCCCGAGCGAACCAATAAGCGCTTTCATTATGTGAGCATGGGTTTGCCTGCCAAACGTCTTTCAACAGCCTTTGATAGCGTCACTTTGTATGGACGCGACCCAGGTCATAGGCCTGATATTTATGGAAAAATTGGTAATTCAGGGGTCAGCATTTGTTGCTTGGATGATGCCAAGAAATTATACAGTGGATTTGATTTAGCCAATGCCATGACCTCGGTGTCGATGACCATAAATGGTCCGGCGCCAATGCTACTAGCTTTTTTTATGAATGCAGCCATCGATCAACAATGCGAATTGTATATTCATAAACATGGGTTGTTGGATGAGGTTAAAGCAAAAATAGCGTCGATTTACAAAAATCAAACTCAGCCTAAATACAATGGCGATTTGCCAACAGGCAATAACGGTTTAGGAACCTTATTGCTAGGCGTAACCGGCGACCAAGTGCTACCTAAAGACGTTTATGAGCAAATAAAAGCAGAGACCCTTGCTCAGGTTAGAGGCACTGTTCAAGCCGATATTTTAAAAGAAGATCAGGCTCAAAATACTTGTATATTTAGTACTGAGTTTGCTTTAAGGCTCATGGGCGATGTTCAAGAATATTTTATCGAGCAAAAGGTTCGAAACTTTTACTCGGTGTCAATATCAGGATATCATATTGCCGAGGCCGGTGCAAATCCAATTTCGCAATTAGCGTTTACTTTAGCCAATGGATTTACTTATGTTGAATATTACTTAAGTCGGGGCATGAACATCAACGATTTTGGTCCTAACCTATCGTTCTTCTTTAGCAATGGCATTGATCCTGAATATGCAGTTATTGGGCGTGTTGCCCGTCGTATATGGGCCAAAGCCATGAAAACTAAATATCATGCCGATGAGCGTAGCCAAATGTTAAAGTATCATATACAAACGAGTGGACGCAGTTTGCATGCTCAAGAAATTGATTTTAATGATATTCGCACCACGCTTCAAGCGCTCTATGCCATCTATGATAATTGCAATAGTTTGCACACCAATGCCTACGATGAAGCCATAACCACACCTACCGAGGAAAGTGTAAGACGTGCCATGGCCATTCAGCTAATTATCAACAGAGAACTTGGCTTAGCCAAAAATGAAAACCCAATGCAAGGGTCCTTTATTATTGAAGAATTAACCGATTTGGTAGAGGAAGCGGTACTGCTTGAGTTTGAACGAATTTCGGAAAGAGGTGGTGTGTTGGGTGCTATGGAAACCATGTATCAACGCGGAAAAATACAAGAAGAAAGCTTGTATTATGAAACCTTAAAACACAGTGGCGAATATCCTTTAATTGGGGTTAATACATTTTTGAGTAGTAAAGGTTCGCCAACGATTTTGCCAAAAGAAGTAATACGTGCCACCGAACAGGAAAAAGAGTTTCAAATACATACCCTAACCCACCTATACAAACATTATCAAGAAAAAAGCGAGCATAGCCTTCGAAATATTCAATCGGCTGCCATAGCAAACAAAAATATATTTAACGAGCTTATGGAAGCGGGAAAATATTGTTCGCTTGGTCAAATTACCGAAGCCTTGTTTGAAGTAGGAGGTCAGTACCGAAGGAATATGTAAAAATCAGAATTTATTGATTTAGTTCATGTAGTCGGATGTCGATTTTTTTCTCCTTGCTAAAATATTCGAGTATCGCTAAATAGCCTGGTTTTGCTGGCATCACCAAAAAACTAGTTGGCTTTTTGGCAAGTCTAATTTTTTCGAATTCTAATTTGTCGCCGGTATACGAAATATTGCCAATTACGTAATTGCTAGCCTCGGCTTTATTGCGGTCGTAGTTTGTGTAGGCGCAATGAAACGTAGTGCGGTCGGCCGACATGGAGGTAAAATTGTAATCGAATGCTCCACGCGATTTTAATATATAGCCCAGCATAGGCGTACTTAATGAGCCATAACCCTTAGGCAGATAAACATTTTGGGAAGCTTTGTTGAATACTTTAGCTTTTTCAATGTCCATATTCTCATCAAATTCGAGCACCACCATGTCGTGAATTTCAATTTTCATAATGGCCGCATCCGACCCTCCGCTTTGGCCGTTGGCTGCCGCTAAAATATTTAAAGCCACCCCGCCAGCACTCACCGATTTTTTAAATTGTTCGCCTATGGCAAAAAGTTTACCATCGGCAGTGCGCACCATGTTGTGTATAACAATACTCATGTTTTTATCCATTTTGCCATTTTCGTTCACTGGCAATTTGGCGGCAATATCTTTGGTCCACGATGCAAACGACTCCTTAATTAAAGCGCCACTCTTGCTGATATTTTGAAAATAAAAGCCCTGACTTTTATCCTTCATTATTTTGTCGCCGCTTTTAAAATACTCGCCATATAAATAGTATTCATTTACCGATTCATCAAAATTAATGCCTATGGGTTGAAAAACATATTTCTTATCATTGTCCGAAACAGGCTCAGTTTTAAACAATTCATTACCATTGGTAGTGTTTGTAAACACACAATAGGCATCCATATTCTTGCTCATCATTCCTTTACGAGTCGAAATTAGCGAAACCAAGACATTGCCATTCGAATACATGGGGCTGGCCGATTCGTAGGCTTTGCCATCTTCATTGCCCGAGTTGGTTTCCCAAAGTTTTTTGCCTTTGTTGGTAATCATTTCCATGGTATATCGCCAGCCATCGCCTTTCTCCATGCCGTATCGTATAAATCCTTTATCGGTAACGGGCATCAATCCACCACTATACACATCGTCTTCGGAGGCTACCAAACTTGCCATATATTGCAGTTCCATGTTCGACAACTTTTCGGTGGTATAAGTGCCACTGGCTTTGCCGTTTAGATCGTACATATTATATTCAACTACCTTTAATTTGTAATTAATAAATGAAAAACAAAATGTAGAGCCATTGTATGCGCTTTCCAACAGGATGAAATTTTTATCCTTTGTCAATTCTATTTCTTGTGTCGTTTCAAGATTTTCATCCATGATGGTAAGCATAAAACTGTTTTCCTTTTTGTTGACTTTCTCTAAAAACCAAAAGGTGTAATAGCCTTTTACTTCGCCGCTAATGGTTAAGGCTTTTGTACTGGTTAGGTAGGCCTTTTTAATATTTTTAAAGCTGTTGGTTTGTGCAATTGCTGGTGAAATAACAGCACTCAGCCATACAAATAATAGGATTGAATTTTTTACGATTTTCATAATATAGGATGTTAATATTTTTGTAGGCAGTAAATCTATTTATTAATTTCTTAATTTTCATAATAAAATTGTCATTTTATTATGAAGCCACTCCTAAAGTAGTTAGCAGGTTATCTAAAAAAAAAATCAGGAAAAAACTAAGCGGTTTTTTCCTGATTTCTAACTTATAGGTACTCGATACAAGGGTTCTGGCTGCTATTAAACTTAGCCAATCCCAATTTTCACATTAATTTCAACTTAAAAATTTATCTGATCAAGTTAAGGTATTTTTCGCGGTTTTCGAAAATCACCCAAACTTCTATGGCCATCAAAATAAGTGCTACTGGCAGTTCTGCAGGCGAATTAAATATATGGATACAAACAATGCCAACCAAAATTGGGAGAATAAGCAAGGCGCCAAAGGCCCTGTATTTTGGTATAATAAATAGGATACCTCCAGCAATTTCAATAACAGCAACGAGTGGCATAAGCCATCCAATTGACATAAAAGCGGTCATTAAATTTAGCATGCTTTCAGGCAAATCCTTAGGCATAGGCATGTAATTAAAAAATTTGTTCAATCCCGAGTTGAGGAACATTAGCCCAAATAGAAGGCTTGCTACAAATAAAATTTTACTTTTCATGTTTGTGTTTATTTAGTTTGTTTATGCAAATGTATATTTTATTTGTACTTAACCTAATTTTTATGAAATGTCGGATTTAGGATGAATAGCATTTTAAAATGGATAAGTTTCTTAACTATAAGTTTCAATTTATTATGGATTCTATACACCTCTAATTTTAAAAATCTATATTTTTTCTTTTGCCTTGTCCCAAATTTCATCCATTTCGGCAAGGCTTAATTCTTGTATGGATTTGCCTTGAGCTTTGGCTTCGGCTTCAATGGCTTCGAATCGTTTTTTGAATTTTATATTGGTGCGCTCGAGGGCGTCGTCGGGGTTTATATTATTCCAACGGGCATAGTTGACCAACGAAAATAGTATATCGCCAAATTCGGCTTCCTTGTTAGCCTCTTTGGCTTCCTTAAATTCTTGCATTTCTTCCTCTATTTTATCCCAAACAGGCTCAATGTTTGGCCAATCGAAGCCTACTTGCGCGGCTTTATCTTGCATTCTACTTGCTTTTACCAATGCGGGTAAGGATGCTGGCACCCCAGATAGTACCGATTTATTGCCCTCCTTCAGTTTCAATTGTTCCCAGTTTTTTTTTACATCTTCGGCACTGTTTACCTCCACTTGGCCGTAAATATGTGGATGCCTGGAAATGAGTTTTTCGCAAATGCCATTTAAAACATCGGATACGTCGAAGGCATTTATTTCGCTGGCAATTTTTGAATAAAAAACCAGATGAAGCATTAAATCGCCCAATTCTTTTTTAAGTTCATTCAAATCGTTTTTTAAAATGGCATCGCTTAACTCATAGGTTTCTTCGATGGTGAGATGACGCAAACTTTCGAAGCTTTGTTTTTGATCCCAAGGACATTTTTCCCTGAGTTCATCCATAATATTTAAAAGTCGCCCAAAGGCATTTAGTCTCGGATCAGTGGTGTTCACAGTGCAAACCTAAGGTTATTTTTACGCATAATCGTTTGTTTGCTTTGTATTTGATAAGCCGACGTGATTAAGCAATCGCAATTGACTAATTTTGTGGCCTTAATGCATAATGACCCTAACAATTGGTTTGAGAATTGGTTTGACACTTCCTATTACCATACCCTGTACAACAAAAGAAACGATCTAGAGGCCTCTCAATTTTTAGAGTTTCTTATCGATTTTTTAAACCCAAAGCTTTCTGCAGCCTTTTTGGATCTTGCCTGTGGAAAAGGACGTCACAGTATTTATTTGAACAAAAAAGGATTTAATGTTACCGGCGTTGATTTAAGCGCCAACAGCATTCAATTTGCGCAAAAGTACAGCACGCCCTCCTTAAAATTTGAGATACACGACATGCGTCAGCTTTTCAAAGCACATGCGTTCGATTATGTATTAAGTCTTTTTACTTCCTTTGGTTATTTTAGCGACCCAAACGAAGATAAATTGGTCATCAAAAATGTAAAAGAAAATTTAAAACCAGACGGGATTTTTGTGTTAGATTATTTTAACGCCGCCAAGCCAAATTTAAACTTCAACCATCCTTTTACCAAAAGTATAGCCGGGGTGCAATTTGATATTTTTAAACGAATAGAGGGCGATAGAATAATCAAAGAAATTCAAGTGACGGATAATCAAACCGTTTATAAGTATAGCGAACAGGTAAGGATTTATACGCGCGAGCGTTTAACACAAATTATCGAAGAGGTGGGGTTGAAGGTTGTAAATGTTTTTGGCAGTTATGCCTTAGAGCCTTACGATGAATTAACTTGCGACCGCTTAATAATTATTGCGAAAAATTAACCATGGAATCGTTTTTTTATTCACTCGATATACGGCTACTTTACTTTATTAATCATACCTTGAGCCATTCGGTATTGGATGAAATTATGCCGATAATGCGCCATAAATTAACATGGATTCCACTCTATTTATTTTTTATTATCCATTCGTTCAAAAAATATAATTGGATGGGTCTGGCTGTTGTTGGCTTTGGTATTCTGGCAGTAGTTTTGGCCGATCAAATAAGTTCAGGTTTAATTAAGCCTTATTTCCAAAGGCCGCGTCCTTGCAATGCCGACGACCTTGGCGCATGGCTGAGCTTGCCCAATGGCATTGGCCACGGCTGGAGTTTTATTTCGTCGCATGCTACCAATCATTTTGCTTTAGCGCTTTATTTTGCTAAAACCATAAGTGGCCGTACCTGTAAAAAGCAAATTGTATATGCCTTAATATTATGGGCGTCGCTTATAGCTTTCGCGCAAGTTTATATAGGGTTTCATTACCCCTCAGATGTAATAATTGGAGGCCTAATTGGAGCTTTAATAGGCATAAGCATGGAACGATTGTTATTAAAATTAACCCGCTTTTCGTACCCCGAAAAAGGCTAATTTTTTCAAAATTTAGAAGTAAGCATCCACATCGGCCACAATCCAAATTTGCTTGTAATCTTTGAGCGTTTTTATGTATTGAATTAGTGAAAATGTATGATCTTTAAGTTTTTGCGATGATATTTTGGATGGGTCGTATTTAATAAGAATTTGTTGAATGTATTGGTTTCTTATTTTTTGAATATGCGGGCTTTGTGGGCCCAAAACGCCATCGCCCAAAGTGAGTTTTAGTTGGGTTGCCAATTGCTTAGCGGCCGCTTCAGCTATATTTATTTTTGGGTGTTTAACGGTTAATTTAATAACCCGTGTGAAAGGGGGGTAATTAAATTTTAGACGCTCATCTAATTCATACTCATAAAGTGCCTTTACATCATAGGTTTTTAAGGCCGTCAATACTTTGTGCCAAGGGGTATAGGTTTGAACCATTACCGTACCAGGTGTATTCCGCCTTCCAGCTCTACCAGCCACTTGAACCAACATTTGAAAACTCCGTTCGACCGACCTAAAGTCGGGGAAGTTGATGAGATGATCGGCATTAATAACACCCACAAAGTCGAGGTTGGCAAAATCAAGGCCTTTGCTAAGCATTTGCGTTCCCACCAAAATATCGATTTCTCCATTTTCGAAGTCTTTAATAATTTGCTCCATCTTTTTTCGATTTCGCGTCGATTCAGAATCAAAACGTGCGATTCGGGCAGCGGGCAAATGCAGTTTTAATTCTTCTTCTAACCTTTCGGTGCCGTAGCCCATTAGTTTTAGGCGCGTGCTCGAACATTCGCCGCATTTTGTTATTAAATCAACTTTGAATCCGCAAAAATTGCATCGGTAATTTTGAGATGAAGTATAATACGTTAGGCTTACATCGCAATTTATACATTTTGGGGTCCATCCACAGAGTCCACATTCGGTAACTGGCACATAGCCTCGCCTATTTTGAAACAGAATCGCTTGTTTTTTATGGTTTAATACTTCCTCCAGAGCGTCCAACAT
>CAMDXE010000097.1 GCA_945878925.1 Chitinophaga pinensis | reverse complement strand
CCCGATACCGTATCACTTTTTTGGAATTATGGCATAGGAAGGGGCGCTAAATTTACCGTAAACAATACAAATGCAAGATTGCAAACCGGTCAATTTTGCTGGACCCCGAAAGACTCAGATGCCAGTGATATACCCTATGTATTTGCTGTAACTGCAAGAGATAACATGTGTCCAATAAATGGAATCGCTGTTAGGTCGTTTGAAATTAAAGTTAGCTATAAAGCCAAAGCATCCTGGACCAAAAAGCATATAAAAAATGGTTTGTATGAGATTAAAGCTACATTAGATAAAAACTTTAAAGGAACAGCTCAATATTATTGGGAGTTTACCGATAGTGCTTTTAAAATATCGGATTCCCTGTATTATTTTTATCCGAGTTTTCGAAAAGTTAGTTCAAATAAACAGATCGATACGGTTCAGTTTTATAAGGGAGGGAAATACATTCTGCATTTAAGAATTAACAATTCCCCTTTCAATTGCCCTACCGATTATTTCGATACCGTTAGAGTGGCACCGGTTACTCCTATTTTAAGTATATATCCATCGGGGTTGGTCGAAAAATGGGTGTGTGAAAATGATTTGGATACGATTAGGCCCCTTGTAAAAAACGCCAAAAAACCGATACGGTATAAATGGAGTTCATCCATGGCAGATACGCTGCCTTACATTGTAGTAAAACATAAAAAGGATACATCTTTTAGGGTAGATGTTAGAGATTCGGCAGGCTACCATCAATATGCGGAATGGAATATTAAATTGAATCTAAATCCCATCCTAATTGAAAAAAAGAATGTAACTATTTGTAAGGGAGATACAGTTTCAATTTCGGGAGATGCCAAAACTTATAAGGATACCCTATTATGGAAATGGGAGTTGGATGGAAGCTTGTTTGCTAACACCAAAACGATTCGTGTAACAAAAACGGGAACCTATGTATTGAAAATTTCAGATGCTACTTCATGTTTTTCTCAGCCCGACACAATGCTTGTAAGCCATGATATTCAAATTGCAAACAGAAAAATTAAGGCATGTATAGGCGACACTGTTGCATTGTCGGCTATTTTGTCAAATGATTTTAAGGTAAAATCACGGAAATGGTTTTTTGAAGGAAAACAAATCGGTACAGATTCTATTCTTCGAATTGTAGTGCCGGGGAAATACGTCTTAGAATTTACAGATTCAAACAACTGTATATCGAAACGCGATACCCTAGAGCGCAATAATTGGATGATTAACGTTGTGGGCGACATGGTAAAAAGAGCTTGCATTGGCGATTCTATGTTCTTAGTGGCTACAGGCTCTGATACGAGCAAAGGCAAAAAAGGCCATTACTATTGGCATGAAAATTCGGTTTCCAGGGTATTGATTGACTCGGGAACTACCATTACGTATCCGTTTAAACAGGATGGAAGCTTGGTAGTTGTATTAAAACAGCAAGAAGGGTTACTTACCTGTTATACAAGCGACACTGTGGAAGTTTCGTTTAGGCCACTGCCTGAAATTATTTTGGATAAAGCCACCCTTTGCCAAAATGAAATAGAACTCGATCTTCATTCAATTATCCTAAAACCCTCCAATGCATCTAAGGGAATTGTGAATTGGACCTTACTTAAAACCTTAAAAAAACCAAACGGTATGGATAATAGTTTATCTGATTTGGTGTATGACAAGGATACGTCCTCCAAAGTGCATTATTTCCTAAAAGCGGATAAAATGACGATTGATCTTAAAACTAAATTTAGAGATTCGGTCATGCTTGGCTTGGTTTATAAAGATGAATTTGGGTGTAAGAATACTTCTTCAAACGATGCAGTGATAGTCATACGAAGCAATGTAGAAGTTTCCTTTATCCAAAACGAGCAAAAACGATGTTATGGAGATTCTCTTCTTTATTTATCCAACGATTTTGGAGTGAATTATTATGGAGGAAAATGGTTTACCCATAACGACTCCTCGAGTTATTCGAAGTGGCCACAGGGCAATAAAGTTCAGTTGGCCGAAAAGTTAGGTACCCAATCTTTGGATTCAAAAGGGGGGAAATATTTATTGACCTATGTTCTCGAAAATAACAATTGCCTTTCGTCGGGTAGCACCCGTTTGACCATTATTGCGTATCCTCAAATTGCTTGGATTCAGAGCGATGTTGGATCTGATTCCATTGCCATTACCGATAAAACAACGAATGCCGAAAAAAGGGAATGGTATATTAATGGTAAACTTATGGGTGAAAATTCAGTTCTCAAAGTCTCCAAAGGCGATGCTAAATTTAAAATTATTGAACTTAGGGTGTATAATTTTAAGTGTAAAACCGACAGCATCATCGTGCCCAAGATTGTCGATAAAATTGGGTATCTCGATTATTCAGCCTTCATTATTTCGCCCAACCCAGTAAAACATGAACTGTTAATAGATGCCCAACTGTCCAAACCCTATAAAATTGAAATTGTAAACAGTTTGGGGCAAGTGATTATGGTAAAATCCTTGAGCTTAAATAGGGAAATCGTAAATGTTTCGGAACTTCCAGATGGAATTTACAGCCTTATTCTGAAAACGGGGAGGGCCATAGCAGTCCAAAAGTTTATAAAAACTTCAGATTAGTTCGCAACCCTTTGGAAGTTTGACTATCCAATTAGATATATTAGGTATTAAAACGGTTTTAAAATAAACTTACTTATTCTCTTTTTAATTCCGGTAAGCTTGGCAAATGCCAAAACCCAAAGCTTGAAACTACCAGTTGAAAGCATTCTCAACTAAAAATAATCGAGGACTAAAGTTGACAAGGGCATCAAATTTTATCAACTTAAAATTTAGCTTGTCTATGTATTCTAAAAAATTAATCTTTGCCCCAATAAACTAAAATAAAAAAAATGTCAGACATTTCATCACGCGTTAAAGCCATTATAGTTGACAAACTTGGCGTAGAAGAATCAGAAGTAACCACCGAAGCCAGTTTTACAAACGACCTTGGCGCCGATTCATTGGACACAGTAGAATTAATCATGGAATTCGAAAAAGAATTCAACATTGCTATTCCCGACGATCAAGCCGAAAAAATAGGCACCGTTGGCCAAGCGATTGATTATATCACTGAAAACGCAAAGTAATTAATAAGTATTGAAACGAGTTGTTGTCACAGGCATTGGTGCCCTTACTCCAATTGGCAATACCGCTCCCGATTATTGGAAAGCGTTATGCAATGGTGTTAGCGGAGCCAATCCCATCACACGATTTGATTCCGAAAAATTTAAAACCAAATTTGCTTGCGAGCTCAAAAATTTTGATGCCCAAAATTATATGGACAGAAAAGAAGCTCGGCGAATGGATCCCTTTGCCCAATATGCCATGGTATCGGCCGACGAAGCCATTGCAGATGCAGGCATTGAGGGTAAATTTAATCCTGACCGCACGGGCGTAATTTGGGGCTCGGGCATTGGCGGATTAACAACTTTTTTAAAAGAATGCACCGATTTTGTAAAAGGTGACGGGACGCCCCGTTTTAGCCCATTTTTTATTCCTATGATGATATCGGATATTGCCGGTGGGCATATATCGATAAAATATGGGTTTAGAGGGCCTAATTTTACAACCGTTTCGGCCTGTGCATCGAGTAATAATGCAATTTTTGATGCGTTCAAATACATACAACAAGGCATTTCCGATATAATAATAACAGGAGGATCAGAAGCCTGTGTAAACGAAGCTGCTGTAGGCGGATTTAATTCGATGAAAGCCCTAAGCGAACGCAACGATGATTATTCAACTGCCTCACGTCCGTTTGACCAAAACCGCGATGGTTTTGTATTGGGCGAGGGTGCAGCATGCTTGGTATTGGAAAGTTTGGATCATGCTTTGGCACGAGGCGCTAAAATATATGCCGAAGTAGCCGGCGGCGGTTTATCGGCCGACGCCTATCATATCTCGGCCCCACATCCCGAAGGCATTGGGGTGATAAACGTTATGAACATAGCTTTGGCCGATGCTGGGCTTAAACCCGAACATATTGATTATATAAATGTGCACGGAACCAGTACGCCCTTAGGAGATATAGCCGAAACTATTGCCATAAAATCTGTTTTTGGCGAGCATGCTTATAAGTTAAACATTTCTGCCACTAAGTCTATGACCGGCCATCTGTTAGGCGGAGCTGGAGCGGTAGAAGCTGTGGCCTCTATTATGGCTATTAAAGACAATATAATACCTCCAACCATAAATCACTTTACCGACGATCCAGACTTGGATAATCGTCTGAATTTTACCTTTAATACGGCCCAAAAGCGGGAAGTAAATGCCGCTTTAAGCAATACATTTGGTTTTGGAGGCCATAATGTATCGGTTATCTTTAAGAAATATATTTAAATTTTGAGCCGCAAAGGGCTGATATCATTTTTATTTCACCAGAAAGAAGATAAACTTTTCGCAAAATCTCTGCGCGCCATTACCGGCCTGTATCCCGTAAATATAAAATTGTACCATCAGGCCTTTATGCACAACTCGGCGGTGGTGCATAAAAATACCGAGCGATACAGCAACGAACGCCTTGAGTTTTTGGGCGATGCGGTAATCGATTTGGTTGTGGCTGAGTTTGTATTTAAAAAATTTCCGGGCAAAGGCGAAGGATATCTTACCGAAATGCGATCGAAAATTGTAAGCCGCGAGCAACTTTCAACTATAGCGCGCAAGCTAGATATCGAAAAATTATTAACCTTAAATGAATCGCTTCGCAAAACGAAAAATACCAATTTATTTGGCATTGCAGGCAATGCGCTCGAAGCCTTAACAGGAGCCATTTATCTGGATCATGGATTTAAAATGGCTCAAAAATTTATTATTAATAAACTCATTCGCCCCTATATCGACCTCGATAATTTAGACAGCATTCACGAAAATTATAAAAGTATTCTTATTCAATGGGGGCAACGCCAAAAGAAAGTGGTTGATTTTAGATTAATCGAAGAAGTGATGGAGCGCAATGGTAGGCTTTTTAAAATTGGGGTTTACATCGATGATCAATTGGTAGTTGATGCCCTTCATCAAACTAAAAAGAAAGCCGAACAATCGGTTGCCGAAAAAGCATTAACTCACCTGCAAGTGAATATTAGCGAATACAAATTGAGCTAAGTTGCTGTGGGAGGACTGTGAAGTGTTTAAAGATAAGAGGTAATTCAAAAAGAGAAGGCCAAGGTTTACAAGGTAGTTTGTTGCCCTTCGGCAATCTAACTCTGTATTGCAAGTACTTATAAAACCATTATACGCATCGATTTGTTATTTACATTCAATACATACATACCTTTATTTAAATGGCTAATATCAATACGGTTAAATCCGGCTTGGGCCTTTTGTTCAATCAACAATCTACCTGATAGGTCGTAGAGGTTGAGATTAAGGTTAAAGTTGAGGTTGAGGTTGAGGTTGAGTGTTCCGTCTGTTGCTGGATTAGAGAGTACCACGAAGTCAGTCAAATTGAGGTTGAAGTCAATAGCTTTTATGTCACTATAACTAGCGGTGCCGTCGTAGTCACGCTGCAATATGCGGTAATAATTCAGGCCTGTGCCTGGGTTTGTATCTACAAAGGAATAGCAACTTATATTGCTTTTGTTGCCAGCACCCGCAACTGTATGCAGACTTGTGTAAGCCAATCTGTCGGCACTGCGAAGTACTTCAAAGGTATGGCTGTTAATTTCTTGAGCAGTGCTCCAGCTTATTAAGGCGCTTTTATTTTGTTTTACAGCATCAAATGTAAGCCAGGTTACGGGCAGAGGGGCCGAAGAGGCGGCTAGTGAAATTTCATTCAACTGTACATTGCTCAAGGCTATACTTAATACATAATTATCAGTAGTATTGTTTGTTGCGCTGCTGTGATTGGCCCAAGTGCTTCCTGTATAATTATTTACTTGTAAGGTAGATTCTGTTAAGCCATTGAGCTCTCCATCGCTGTAATTTATTTGGATGGTTCCGCTGTAATTGCCAGTTGTAGAGCCAAACAAATACACCCGACTAACATACGTAGGACCCGGAGGGCTTGATAAGGTGGTGTTTTTTGTAAGGCTATTAGCACCGTTTATTGTAAAATTGGAAGAGGGTACAAGGGTAAGCCCATTAGAATGGAAGGTGGTTCCGGATGCAATAAAAAGGTTGGTGCCCGAGGCTACACTTAAATCTTGAGCCTGAGATTTATAGATGCTAGAGGCTAAAATTAAAATTATAAAAAATTTATATCGTTTCATGGTATTAGTTACTTAACTGGCTTAATTGGGTTCTGATTTTTTCGAATTCAGACTTTTGGTTTTCGAGCATGGTTTTCTGCTCAATCTTTGTTTGTAATAATGTTGCTTTTAATTGTTCAATAGTAGCTTGTTGTTCTTGAATGGCTTTTACCAAAGGGATAGTGAACTCGGCGTATCGAAGTCCGTAATAATCTTTTTCGTTTTGGGGCTTATCCACTCCACTAAAGTCGTAGCCCGATTCCTTTGCTGCTTTTTCAACGTCTTGTGCTATAAATCCACTTCTGATAAGCGTGGAGGCAATACTGGAATTGCTTTGGTTTTTGATATCTATAAAATCATCAAACGCAGCTGTATTAAATGTATATGTCACCGGTTTTAGTTTTAAAATAAATTCGAGGCCTTTTACATTTTCGCTTACATTGGTTTTGAAACGTCCGTCGCTAAGGGTGGTCCAACCTACAGTACCACCAATGCTACTAACACTGCCATTGCCTATGCGTACTTGGTTGCTGGCAGTAAAAAGTGAATTAGATCCTAAAGCGGTAGAGTTTGAGTAAATGCCATTACAATTTGCGCCATATCCCATTCCTGTATTGTTAGTTCCATTATAGTTGCTCAGAGCGAAATATCCACAAGCTGTATCATTTGTTCCGCCTACATTGTTTTGAAGTGCCGAAGTACCTATGGCAATATTTTGATATCCTGTGGTGTTTGATCCAAGCACATCATTTCCAATGGCCGTATTATCATAACCTGTAGTTAGAGCGTCGAGTGTGCCAAGTCCAATGCCCGTATTATAAAATGCATTGTTAAGGGTGCCCGTAGTTTGATGGCCTAAAAGTATACTCCCAGTAAAATTAGTTCCTTCTACTTTGGCATCACTTAAACCGTCGAGCCCGGTTACTGCCACCGCCGACGATGTTAAACTTATCCAAGAGCTGCCTGTGAAATAGTAAAACCCTGAGCTTCCGTCGGTTTGGTAAATTAATAAACCTGTTGTAGGCGAACTAATAGCACTTTTTTGAGAAGCCAACATTCGTGGCACCAAAAATCCTTTTGAAGTTGAGGTTAAATCCATCTGCGCCGAAGCATCTGGCGTAGACGTTCCAACGCCAACTTGAGCAAATAGTTTGAATGACGAGACGATTAAGAAAGTGAAAACACTAATTTTTGCTAATTTCATAATTTTGAATATTTATTCAAGTTTAATTATTATTAAAATTTAAACAACTTTATAATTTACATTACTTAGCATTCGATGCAATGACATGCAATTTTATTTTTTCTATTTCAATCTTTTGATGCTCAATCATAGCCTGCTGTTCTTGTATTGCTTTGGTTAGCACAGCTATTAATTCGGTGGTTTTTAGACCAAGGTATTGGTTGTTGAGCGGCGTTACCAAATCTACTGATTTTTCTAAATTCATATCTACTAAAACTTGTTGAACTTCTTGGGCTATAAAACCAAGCGATTTTTCTTCATGGTTGGCGTTGTTGTAAACAAACTCGACGGGCCTAAGTTGTTTAATAAAATTAAGACCTATAGGAATATTGTTTATGGCGTGTTTTAAATTTCTATCACAGGCATTGGTCCAACTGCTGGCGTACATTTTGTAACTGTTATTATTTCCGTTGCCAATTACCACTTCATTGTCTACGCTTGTGCTTGTATTTACAGCGTATTTACCTATATAAATATTATTATTTCCAGTTTCAAGCGTTAAGCCTGCCCCAAACCCAATGGCAGTATTATAATCTCCGGTAGTAATGGCTTGCAATGCACTTGACCCCGCAGCTGTATTCTCAAACCCTTGAGTGTTAGCATACATGGCACTATACCCTAGGGCCGTATTGCTATATCCATCTGTATTAAACTCTAATGCCTCTCTTCCACATGCAGTGTTAACGCTACCAGAGGTGCAGCTTTTAAGTGCCTCATAACCAACAGCTACATTTGAACTGCCGGTTGCTGTTTTCAAGGCTCTTGCTCCTAGAGCGGTATTGGCGCTTCCACTTGTATTTGTTTTTAAGGCTTCATAACCAACTGCAGTATTATGAGAACCGTCGATATTTGAATTTAATACATCGGGACCTATTGCAACATTAAATTGCCCTGTAGTATTGCTGTATAAACTGGTGTGTCCATTGGCTACATTATAATTTCCTTGTGTATTTGAATATAGTGCCAGGTTACCCGTTGCCGTATTTCCATACCCAAATGAAGAACCTCCGTTATTATACAGCGCTTTAAATCCTATTGCAGTATTATCGGTTGCGTATGTGTTTGAATAAAGGGCATTAAATCCAAAAGCAGTATTTTGATCGCCAGTGGTCAAGGCCTGTAACACACCTAAGCCACATCCAGTATTATAATCAGCGCCACTCAAACTTCCGGTAGTTTTATGCCCTACCAACAGCCCTCCTGTAAAATTTGTTCCTTCAGTTTTGCTTAGTAATTCAGAGCTAATTAAAGTCCAAGCTGCACCAGTGTAATAATAAAACCCTGCAGTGCCATCGCTTTGATACACTAATAAACCAGAGGAGGGCGATGAAATGGCACCTCGTTGTGAAGCGTTCATCCGGGGAATTAAAAACCCCTTGGAGGTTGAACTTACATCTAATTGGGCAGATGCGTGAGGCGAACTCGTTCCTATGCCAACTTGAGCAAAAATAATTGAAGAGGGCAATAAAAGGAAAGCAATAATTAAGAAATTTAGCTTATTCATGGTTTGTTCAGCAAATCAACACTTAAATTTTTTTGGTAGTATCTCACTAAGTGTGTAAGTTAAAAAGTTGTTCTGAAAAATTTTGACCTTAATCCAAAAAGGTCATAAAATTTTCGGAAATAACTTTTTTATTAACTTTAACACACTAAAAATGAAAAAAGAAGA